>NZ_FRCW01000006.1 GCF_900143055.1 Fibrobacter sp. UWR3
ACGGAGGTCGCGACAGGTATGATCGACAAGGATGAATTCAATGCGTGCATGAGTTATGCCCGCCGCGAAGGATACGAGGAAGGCGAGGCAAAAGGAGAAGCAAAAGGCGAGGCAAAAGGCGAAGCTCGCGCGAAAAGAAAATTCGCTGCCCGAGACAAGAAGATTGCGGAATTCCTCAAGGCAAACGGAGTCTCGCTGAAAGTCCTGAACGCAGCTATGGCTATTAAGTAGCCTACACTTCGCTCACGAATTCTTCCATGCTCTTGCGCACGGGGTGCCTGGGCGAAGGGCCGCCGTTCTCGGGGTCGGCGTAGCCGATATCCAAGAGGCAGGCCAACTTTAAGTTGTCCGGAAAGTTAAACGCGCTCTCGATGTACGATGCGTTGAATCCGCGGGCCCAGAGGGTCGCAAGGCCGAGATCGGTGGCCTGCATCATCATGGAGGTGGTGACGATGCTTGCATCCATCACGCCGCTATTGAAGTTGTCGTTGTACTTTTCGGCGGTATAGCACTTGGGTTCGTCGTAGCAAACCATCAGAACCACGGGAGCATTGTAGGCCATACGGGTAATGCCACGGATCTTTTCCAAAGCCTCGGGGGACTTGATGACCTTCACGGTCACGGGCTGAGCGTTGATTGCCGTCGGAGAAAGGCGGCCCGCCTCCAGCACCTGGGCGAGTTTTTCGGGTTCTACGGCCTGGGCAGTGAATGCTCGGCAACTATAACGGTTTTTAGCCAAATCCATGAAAGACATAATATACCTCGTTTTTGAGGAAATATACATAACTGGATCCTTCGACTCCGTTTCACTCCGCTCAGGATGACACCCATTTTTACTACATTTGGAGCCATGAAAAATTTTTACGTTACTACTCCGATTTATTACGTGAATGACGCCCCGCATATCGGGCATTCCTATACGACCGTCCTCGCGGACATCCTCACCCGCTTCCACAAGATTCTCGGCTACCAGACGTTCTTTTTGACCGGCACCGACGAACACGGCCAGAAGGTGCAGCGCGCTGCCGACAAGCGCGGCGTGACCCCGCAAGAACACGTGGACGAATACTACCACCGGTTCGAAGACCTGTGGAAGAAGATGGGTATCGATAACGACTTCTTTATCCGCACCACGATGCCCGAACACAAGGCCTTTGTGCAGGAATGCCTGCAGAAGCTCTGGGACAAGGGCGAAATCTACTCGAAGGAATACGAGGGCTGGTACTCCGTCGGCGAAGAACGCTTCTTTACCGAAGACGAGCTGGACGAGAACAAGTGCGACCCCATCAGCCACCGCCCGGTGGAATGGCTCAAGGAAAAGAACTACTTCTTCAAGATGGGGTCTTACCAGCAGAAGCTGATTGACTTCCTCGAAAGCCACAAGGACTGGATTGTGCCGGACTACCGCTGGAACGAAATCCGCGGGTTCCTGCGCCAGCCGCTGAACGACCTGTGCATCAGCCGCCCGAAGGCACGCCTCAGCTGGGGCATTCCGCTGCCGTTCGACACCGACTACGTGACCTACGTGTGGTTCGACGCCCTCCTCAACTACGTGAGCGCCTCCACCGCCTTCCACAAGACTTATGCCGACGGCACGCCGATTTGGCCCGCCACTTACCACCTCATCGGTAAGGACATCTTGACCACCCACAGCGTGTACTGGCCGACCATGCTCATGGCTCTCGACATTCCGCTTCCGAAGCACATCCTCGCCCACGGCTGGTGGCTCGTGAACGGCGGCGAAAAGATGAGCAAGTCCGCAGGCAACGTGGTGAACCCCATGGACTACATGGAAAAGTACGGCATCGACGCGTTCCGCTACTTCCTCGCCCGCGAAATGGTGGTGGGCCAGGACGCGAACTTCACGCACGACGCCTTCGTGCGCCGCATCAACAGCGACCTCGCGAACGACCTCGGTAACGTGCTGAACCGCGTGCACCGCCTGGTGCTCAACAACTTCGAAGGCAAGCTCCCCGCAGCGACCTCCATCGGCGACGCCGAAAAGGAAGTCATCGACCTTGCAAACAAGGTGATTGCCGAAATCAAGGAAGGCCTGCCCCAGGCCCGCCTCTCCCAGTCCATCGAGACCATCATGCAGCTGGTGCGTAGCATCAACCGCTACCTCGAAGTCAAGGCCCCGTGGAAACTCGCGAAGGACGAAACCAAGAAGAACGAACTCGCGACCGTGCTCTACGTGTCTGCCGAAGCCGTGCGCCTCTCGCTTTGCCTGCTGTGGCCGGTGATTCCCGCCAAGGCGGAAGAAGGACTCGCCATGATCGGCTGCAAGTTCCAGAGCGCAGACGACCTCGCCTGGGGAATCCTCAAGGGCGGCGAAACGTTCGGCGAAGGCAAGCCGCTCTTCCCGCGCATCGAGGAAGAAGTCAAGAAGCAGGAAGCCCAGCCGAAGCCCAAGCAGAACAAGCCCCTGATGGCAGCCGACGTGCCTGCCGCCATGGACATGCGCGTGGCCCAAATCAAGGAAGTGGCCGACCATCCGGACGCCACGAGCCTCTACGTACTCAAGGTTGATGCCGGCGAAGGCGAACTCCGCACCATCTGCAGCGGCCTCAAGAACAGCTACAAGGCCGAGGAACTGAAGGACAGGAAGATTCTGTTGTTCGCAAACCTGAAGCCCAGCGCTCTTCGCGGTATCATGAGCCAGGGAATGCTCTTTGCGGGCAACCTCGACAACGAGGCCCACACCTGCAGGCTCGTCTCCGTGCCCGAAGACGCGAAGCCCGGTGACCGCGCCCTGTTCAAGGGTGTGGCCCCCAGCGAACCGCGCGAACTCAAGGTCAAGGACTTCGAGAAGATTGCGCTCTCCGTGAAGGGTGGCGCCGTGTTCTGCGACGCTCTCGCGCTTGAAGTGAACGGCAAGCCCGTGACCTGCGACGTAGCCGACGGCAACGGAGTTCACTAAGAGACCGCTCGTTCGACGTTTCGTGTATAGAACCTCCGGTTTCTCACTCACTCCCACCTAAAGGTGGCCATGTACACTAAGCGCTAAAGCGCAAGTGTCCAAAGGTCGCCTCCGCCCCAGCTTAACGCATGGGGCTTTGAGGCTCACAGAGCGACCGTTCGTTCGTCAATTACCTATTGCGACCCAAAGCATTCCATATTGGAACATAAATAGTAGTCTATCCATCGGCAAAGATTGTCTTTTTATCGCAATCTCGCATCCTTGTGCTTTTCTTTCGTAAAACTAACGATATATATTTAAACCCATGAGATTCTTCTACCTGACAATCCTTGCGATCCTTATCGCTCTCAGCGGATGCACCATGCACCCGCCTTCAGCGTCTGGGTTCATGGAAACGGCAGAACAGGGGCAGAACGACGAGAAGGTACGCGTGCTTACCGCCCGTGCCGAGAAAATCAACTTCAGCCTCTCCGGTGACGAATGGAACATTCCCATCGCCCTCGAGACCACGACCGCAACACGAAGCGGATTTGTATCGGGCTGGGGCATCCTTCCCTCACCCTACGTGACCTTCGGTTACGCCGACAAGTACTTCGGATGGCGCAGCTGGGTTTCTGCCATCTGGCTCGGCGTGACGGTAGCCGCGATATGCGCCACCGGGATATGCATCGACACAGACAGCGAAGATGACTATTCGTACAGTTACTATGAAGACGATGATGACGATGTCGACCTTATTGAACTAGACTCCTTCCTAGCCGCATGGACGCAGCTGTTCAGCGGAGGATTATCGTTCATCGAGCAACTTCCTGTCGGCGATTTCTTGCGCATTGGGTTCGAACAATACATTTGCCGCAATTTCTGGCTGAACTGGGGTACCGTCGGCGATCAGGAAGATTTCGGAAACGTGGAGGTCGGCGTGGGCGCGTACATGAGCTTCAGGGTAAATAACCACAGGGTTTCGCTGGACGCGCATTACGGCATTCTCGACTTCAATACAAAGAAACCTCGCCTGTCCCTCGCGCTCACCTACAGTAACGTCCTTGTTTACGAGTCCGCCTCATCCATCAAGTAGGCGCAAACGGATTTACTGCACAAGGCTCCATCAAGGCACGGCAATCTTGTAAATCTGCGGCCAGTACTTGCCCGTAACCCACAGGTACTTGCCGTCGTAGGCAATCCCGTTCAGCACGTCGATATTCGGGTTGTTCCTGTATATCTCGCGACCCTTCGCAGAAAAGTCAATGTACTTTTGCACCTTGCCGCTTGGCAGGTCGATAACTGCAATAAGCGGGGTCTGCCACACGTTTGCATACAAAGTATTCCCGACAATTTCAAGTTCGTTCAGGTTCTTTACCGGCTTGCCGGCATCTGTCACGCGGATGGAACCCATCACGTAAAACCCGCCGAGAGCAATCTGCAGGAGTTCGTCACTGCCGTTACTCATCAGGAGGGCGTTCTGCCAGTAGGTAAGGCCCCAACCCTCGGTAGGAATGCGGAACTCGCCCTTATACTTGAACGGTTTTCGGCTATAGATGAACGCCTTCTTGGCTTTCCACGTGAGGTAGAAGATGTCTTCGCCCACGGCAATCGAGCCTTCCCCGAAATAGCGGGGAGCAAGCCTTGCGGAATCGAGAATCCTGCCATCAAGCGTGCGGCGGTACAGGCCGGATTCCCCATACTGGCCGGTAGTTTCAAACAAATCCTTGCCGTCAAAGAAAAGCCCCTGCGTAAAGTGGGTCGGCTCGTGCGGGATTGAATCAAGAATCGCGGGCAAGACACGCGGGGCCTCAGCGAACGCAAGCGACGAGAGGAAAATGACGATAAACGATAGACGATAGACGAAAGGGATTTTTGAAGGCATGTGCAAAAATTACTAAATTACCAGAACATGGGCGAACTCAGGACTCCAGCCAAGGTCAAGATTATCGTGGGTATCCTCGCGAAGGACGCCCCATCGGTCGAAGCCGTGCGCGCCACGCTCCGAGAAAAGTTCGGAGAAGAAGACCTGAACCTAGCCCCCTTCCCCTTCACGTTCACCAACTACTACGTCGAAGAAATCGGCTCAGCGCCCGTACGCGCGTTCTTCAGCTACGAGACCCTCGTGGAGCGCGAGACCATCGTCGACATAAAGCTCTGGACAAACGATATTGAACTCGAAATCGCCCGGAAGAACAACACACCCGGCCTACGCCCCGTGAACCTCGACCCGGGCTACATGACCCTCGGGCAGTTCTTCCTCGCGACAACAAAAGACCAGCGCCAGCGCGTGTACATGCAGCGCGGAATTTTCGTGGAACCCACGCTATACTTCCAGGACGGGCACTTTCACGCCTTCAACTGGACCTACCGCGATTACCAGAGCGAAAAGTACATTCAATATCTAGAACAGGTGCGCGCCCACCTCGCCTACCAAATGAGCACCGGGAAACCGTATAGATTGAGGCGAGAAACAACATGAATAAAAAGTCAATAGTCATTAGTCAATGGTCATTGGCTTTTTACAAATGCGGCTCCGCCGCCTAACGTTAAACCAATGACTAATAACCAATGACCAACAAATAGACTTATGAAAGCCGGAATATTCACAGTTATCCTTCTTTTCATCAGCAACGTGTTCATGACCACCGCATGGTACGGGAACCTCAAGCTCAAGGAAATGCACATCAGTACCGACTGGCCGCTCATCCTCGTGATTCTTGCCAGCTGGGGTGTCGCCCTCTTCGAGTACTTCTTCATGATTCCCGCGAACAACATCGGGAGCAAGATTAACGGCGGGCCATTCAACCTGATGCAGCTGAAGGTCATACAGGAGGCTATTTCGCTTACGGTCTTTACCGTCATCGCGACTACGGTCTTCAACAACGAGGCACTGCACTGGAACCACGTCGTCGCCTTCGTGCTCATCATCGGAGCGGTATTCTTCGCTTTCCTTAAATGATTCTTGCTTCACGACATAGCTGGGCAAGGCTTGTCGCCGCAATCGCCTTCACCATCGCGTGCATGAACGTGCATGTAGATGCAAAGCAGGCGCCCAAGAAAAAGCAGAAGACAACCGCAGTCAAGAGCAGTGCAAAAAAAAGCAAGCCGGCAGCAAAGACCACAGCAAAACCGGCGGATAAGGCTCCCCCGAAAGAAGCCCAGCCCGATTCCTCGGTCGTGAAGATTGATGCGAACGACCCGAAGGCATTCACCAAGGCAATCCTCCTGGACAAGCAGGGCGTAGAATTCGAGGTAGTTGGCGAAGAAAAGCAGCCCGCCCCGAAACTTGTCGTCAAGGAAAAGAAAAAAGAGGACTTCTTCGATTTTTCCACGATGCTCGTCCCCATCACGCACCCGGCCCCCATCGCCTCAAAATACGGCATCCGCGACCACAGGCTACACCGCGGCGTAGACGTGAGCGTCATCAAGGACGAGCCCGTGCTGGCAGCATTCCCGGGCGTCGTGACCATGGCGAAATACAACAAGGGCGGATACGGCCATTATGTTATCGTGGATCACGAAAACGGGTTACAGACGCTTTACGGGCACCTCTCCGAAAGGCTCGTGAAAATCGGGGAACGCGTGTACCCGGGCGATATCGTGGGGCTAGCAGGCAACTCCGGGCGTTCTTCGGGAGCGCACCTGCATTTCGAAATCCATTACGGAGAAATTAACATCGACCCGGAAACCATCGTCGACTTCCCGAACTGGGACCTGAAACCCGGTGTCGAGAAAGTTTCCAAGAAATCCATTGTACGCGCACACTACAACATGCAACGCAAACTCAAGAAAGAAGGCACGTACGTGGTGAAAAAGGGCGACACGCAGGGGAAAGTCGCCAAGTGGTTCAACATCTCGATAGAAGCGCTCTGCCGTATAAACAACCTAAAGCCGGGTGCTCCGCTCAAGGCAGGCCAGAAACTACTCGGAAGCAAGTGACACAGCCGTAGGCTGTGTCATGCCGAAGCCCGTAGGGCAAGGGCATCCACAGTGTCATGCCGAAGCCCGTAGGGCAAGGGCATCCATACAGTTGTAACAAGATGTAAGGATCCTCGCCTACGCGAGGATGACATTCTGTAGATGCATCAACTATTTAATGCAGAAAAAGCCTGTTTCAGTTCGCGCGTCGCGAGTTCCGGGTCAGCGGCCTTCATAATCGCAGAAACAACGCAGATGCCTGCAATGCCCGAACCCTTAAGCACAAAGATATTGTCCTTGTTGAGCCCGCCAATCGCATTCACCGGAATGGGAACCGCCTTCACGACATCCTTCAAAGTTTCTACGGGAGTGATGACCGTTTTTACATGAGTAGTGGTAGGATAAATCGCCCCGCAACCCAAGTAATCTGCGCCCTGTTCATAAGCCTCGAGCGCCTGCGGGACAGTCTTTGCGGTAACCCCAACGATTTTCTCGGGTCCGAGAATGCGCCGGGCATCGCAAGCAGGCATATCGGATTGCCCCACGTGAACGCCCTCCGCACCGATGGCCATGGCCACGTCTACTCGGTCGTCGATAATTAGAGGAATGCCGTACTTGGCTGTGATTTCGTGGGTGGACCGGGCCAAATCCAAGTATTCCCGTGTGGAACGGTCCTTCTCGCGCAGCTGGACGATGGTGGCGCCGCCCTTGCAGGCGGCCTCCACCACCGGCAAAAAACGGTCTTCGGGCACGCAAGTGCTGTCGGTAATGAAATAAAGCGTCATATCAAGCGGTTTCATAAATCAAAAAATAGCAAAAACAGGCCTTATATTGTGATTTTGCTTAAATTTCGCACAAAAATCAAAAAATTTTGTTTACAAGAGGCTAAAAAAAGGTATTTTCTTATTGTAAGGGAGTCGTTTTGCAAGGGATGTATCACGATGCGTACGCAAAAGCAAGATAAGCGCAGGTCAGGTTTTACTCTAATCGAAGTCATGGTGGTGGTCGTGATTATGGGAATCCTTGCGGGGGTTGCTGTCCCGAAATTGTTTGGGCTTATTGAAAAGACAAAAGAAAAAAAGGACCTTCAGCACCTTTTTTACATAAAAAAGGCTTTTGAAAGGCTCCTTGTACAAATAGAAGCTCATGATGATGGTTCAACATCCTCAAATAATGATACCTATGGTTTTACGGGTGATTTCGCTGACAATACCATACAGAATTATCTAGCAAATTCCAAAGGGAGAGGGTTGATTTTGTTAAACATTAATTTGGGAGACAAAGTCAATGATAAAGGCTTTGCATGCTACATGATTGGCGATCTAAAACCTAGTTCATACAACAACGGATTTTATAGGGATATTCTTGACGAATCAGGCTTTGGACTTGTAGCGTCGAAGTTGGCGACCTCATCTGGAGGAAATAGCAAAATATGGATTCCTCCGCTATTTGAGAGTAAAACGCTAGTTTACCCGAGTTCCCAAGGTGGAAAATATAGTAGTGCCCAACATATTCGCGTTAAATGGAAAAATAATGACCCAAATAGCAAGGAAGTGGTTGTCTGGATTGGGGGACAGGGGAATGTCCTTACTGGCCTACAGGGAACCGTATTTGCAACAGAAATGAATGGATTGATGGCAAAGTAGAAACTTTAGCATATTATGATGGGATTTCTAAAAAATGTTTCAGCGTTCAAAATCCAGCAAAATAAAATCCGGTTTTACCTTGATAGAAGTCATGGTGGTGACCGTTGTCATGGGAATTCTGGCCGCGGTGGCCGTGCCGAGCGCATTCGGAATCATCGAACGTTCAAAAGAAAAGATTGACCTGCTGAAGTTGTTCTATTTGAGAGACGCCTTAAACAGGGCTTTAATAGAGGACCCGAACGCCCTGTATAGCACTGCCAGCACTGATGCCGATACCAAAAATTTAACGAGACTTCTTAAAAGCGAAACAGGCGTTACCCTGTTTGTTCACGAAGTAAAGCCAGGAGCGTCAGCCAATATTCAAGCAAAACATGGTTCAGCCAACGATGGCATCAACATGAGTCACCTAATCGGAAATGGCGGCATTTGGTACAACGCTCTGGTAGAAGCCCGTTTTGAAGGTGTTGCCGACATCGTAAAATATAGACTGGATACCAAAGACAATAATGGCATAAAAAATGACGTCACAGAAAACGGAAAAGCACACGATACTTTCACGATAAAAGAGGACGGTGGTGGCTGGAGAACTTCCCCCAAAGCTCCTATTTTCATTAGCGAAGAACTGAATAACGGAAAGTCATCGGGCTTAAACGGAATAACGTCACAAGGCAACAATAAAACTAATTACCGTCTGACAATGAATTTCCAATGGAGCGGTCAAGATGAAAACAGCCACTCCGTAGAAGTAGCCTTGCTGCCCAATGGCAAAACAATGGGTAACGGCAAAAAGAAAGGTAGCGCATTCCGTACGGACCATGGGATTTGTTTCTCGACCTATGGCGATATAGGATGTGCCGACTACAAGTACTAGCCGTTACACGTAAAATAATCGTTGAGCACGAACTTTAAGTCTTTGTCATAGAAATCTTGTCTACATAAAGAAACATGCCGGTAGCCTTGATTCCGGCATCTACCGGTGCCAGTAGCCATTTCGCATTTAATATTTTATTTTTTCAAAAAAAGGCATTTTCGCAAAATAAATCCATATGTATATGTATACACAAAAAAAACTCAAACAAGGTTTTACACTCATCGAACTGATGGTCGTCGTATCCATCATGGGAATCCTTGCTGCGGTGGCCGTACCGGGCGTTTTCGGTATTGTCGAAAAATCGAAGGAAAAGGTAGACCTCCTCAAACTATACTACCTGAGAGAGGCGTTGAACAGAGCCCTGCTGGAAAATGAAAACGCCTTGTACAACAATCCGTCTTCTATATCTTCCAAAAGCCTAAATGATGCACTAAAGAGTAATCTTGGCGTCGACTTGTTCATCATAGAGATGCGTCCGGATTTGCCCATGAATGTACAGCATAATCACGAATCTATTAATAAGAATTCACAGATGAGCAAACTGGTCGGAAACACTGGAACATGGTACGATGCCTTGAATGAAGCAGGATTTGAAGGAGTTGCAGATATTATCGCACTTAGAAACGGCACCGTCAAAGGCAGTTTGAGTAAAGATGGTGAAACATACCGTGCATACTCCTATACGGATATAAATGGAAAGTCACAAAATCGGACCACACCCAAAAATCAAATATTCATCAGCTATTTGTTGAATCACGGAAAAGACTTGAGTAAAATGAATTCAAAGCTTCAGGGTGGAAACGTAACAAACTATCGATTGAAAGTAAGTATCCAGTGGAGCGGGAGAGACGAGCACAGCCAATCTGTAGAGGTGGCCTTGGTTCCCGCTTCAGCAATAATGTGGGAAAACGGGAAAGGTGGTGCGCTTCGCTCGGATTACGGAGTCTGCTTCTCGACCTATGGCGATGCCGGTTGCGCTGATTACAATTACTAGCCGCTACACGTACAGATAATCGTTCAAGACGGGCTGTAAACCTTCGCCCGAGATGTCTCCGTACATATCGTTGAAACTGCGGGAGTCGTTGATTTCGAACTGTTCGTCGCCGCCTTCCCCGTCGTCGTGACCGCTGTACTTGCTTTCGTGGTCGCCGATGCCCGTAGAAACGCCGGCGGAAACTTTCGTCGCACAGATTTTCACGATGCCGTTCCTAAATTCCTTGCTTTCGCGGCTCGAAACCGTAATGCCCACGTACGGCAAGAAGATACGGTAGGCGCAAAGCACCTGGCAGAGTTCCTTTTCGTGAACGTCCAGCGGGTCGATTTTGTCGTTGTTGATGATGGGGCGCAGTCTCGGACAGCTTAAGCTCATCTCGGCATGCGGATATTTCTTTTGTAAGAAATACACATGAAGCGCCGAAGCCAGCGCATCGCGGCGGAAGTCCGAAAGGCCGAGGAGTGCAGAGAATGCCACCCCGCGCATGCCCGCCATCAGGGCGCGTTCCTGGGAATCGAAACGGTAGGGGAATACGCGCTTGTGACCGAGCAGGTGAAGTTGTTCGAAACGCACCTTGTCGTATGTTTCCTGGAAAACAGTCACGTAGTCCACGCCGCATTCGTGCAGGTAGCGGTATTCGTCCACGTTGACCGGGTAGACTTCGATGCCTACCATGCGGAAATACTTGCGTGCGAGCTTGCAGGCTTCACCGATGTATTCCACGCTGCTTTTGGCGCGGCTTTCGCCGGTGAGAATCAGGATTTCTTCCATGCCGCTGTCAGCGATGACCTTCATCTCGTGCTCGATCTGCTCCATGGTGAGCTGCATGCGCTTGATGTGGTTGTAGCAGTTGAACCCGCAATAGACGCAGTAGTTCTCGCAGTAGTTCGCGATGTAGAGCGGCGTGAAGAAATAGACGTTGTTGCCGAAGTGCTTACTCGTCTCGATTTTCGCCTTCGCGGCCATCTGCTCGAGGTACGGAGCGGCCGCCGGAGAAAGGAGCGCCTTGAAATCTTCAAGCGTGCAGCGTTCGTGTTCCAATGCGCGCTTCACGTCCTTGCCTGTGTATTTAGAATAATCGAAATTTTCGGATTCTGCGAGCACCTTGTCGGCGATGTCCGACTGGATGACTTCCATGCCGGGCAGGTAGTCCATTATATTAGTACGGGAACTCGGGTCGTTTTCAAGGCGGTGCTTCTTGGCAAGCGCCCCTTCCGAAAGGTTTCCGGAATCGAACAGGTAGTTGTTGTCTTTTCTTTCGCTCATTTTTTTAGATCCTTCGACTGCGCAACTTCGTTGTGGAGTTTACCCTGAGTGAAATCGAAGGGCTCAGGATGACACATTCTAAATTCGTTTAGTCTCTCAAGAAACCTGTCAACGGGTCGGACGCGGAAGCGCCGCGCGTGAGGACGCGCCCAAGGCCTGCGAGGTAGGCCTTGCGACCCGCCTCGATAGCAAGCTTGAAACTCTGCGCCATAAGCGGCAAGTCGCCCGCGGTAGCAAGCGCCGTATTCGCCATGATGGCGGCAGCACCCATTTCCATCGCGGCACATGCCTCGGAGGGCTTGCCGATACCCGCATCAACGATGATGGGCAAGTCAATTTCATCAATCAGAATCTGGATGAACTCGCGCGTGGAAAGGCCCTTGTTGCTGCCAATCGGAGCGGCAAGCGGCATCACGGCTGCGGCACCCGCGTTAGCGAGGTCGCGCGCCACGTTCAAGTCCGGGTACATATACGGCATCACCACGAAACCCTCACCAGCGAGGGTTTCGGTCGCCTTCACCGTCTCGTAGTTATCCGGGAGCAGGTACTTCGTGTCGCGCATGATTTCGATCTTGACGAAATCACCGCAGCCGAGCTCGCGGGAAAGGCGCGCGATGCGGACCGCCTCGTCGGCGGTGCGGGCGCCGGACGTATTCGGCAACAGGGTCACTCCCTTCGGAATGTAGTCAAGGATATTTTCGTGGTCCTTCGTGTTCGCCCGGCGCACCGCGAGTGTCACAATCTGTGCCCCCGCATCGCGCACCGCGGCTTCAATCAATTTCAGCGAATACTTGCCGGAACCCAAGATAAAGCGGGAAGTGAATTCATGCCCGCCAATAACGAGTTTATCTTCCATATAGCCTTCTTTTTAGCAAGGCATAATATAGAAAATTAGCGGTTAAGATTAATCTTGACCCCGTTGAACGTAACTTCATCCTGCACGAGGTCGTCAAAATCCGGTTCGCGTTCCTTCGCCACAGCCGCTTCCTCGCCCTCCTTCACCAGGTGGACAACGCGTTGCGGGAACGGAATCTCAATCTTGTGCTCGTCGAGCACGTCCTTGATAATTCTTGAATACTTGCGCTTGAGTTCGTAGTACTCGAACGTACGCACCCACACCCAAACCGTGACGTTTATGGAACTGTCGGCATATTCGCTCACGAAAAACTTCGGAGGCGGGACCTTCATGAAGCTCGCTTCCTGCTCGACCATCCTACGCAGGGCGCAGAACACAACGTCCAGAGAGGCGTCATAAGAAACGCCCACGTTGATATCGAGCCTGCGGATAGGATTGCGGGCATAGTTCACAATAGGAGAACCCCACAAGGACCTGTTCGGCGCAGAGACGTAGATGCCCTCGAACGTCTCGAGAGTCGTGTTGAAAAGGCCAATCGCACAAATCTTGCCCTTGATGGAGCCACATTCAATGTAGTCGCCGGCCACAAAAGGCCGCAGGAACAAGAGCAAAAGTCCGGAGGCAACGTTCGAGAGCGTATCCTTGAGCGCAAGACCCACCGCAAGGCTCGCCGCACCAAGCATTGCCAATAGCCCGTTAGTGTTTACGCCCAGAATATTCAGGCCAAGCAAAAGCCCGATGGCATAAGTAGTATACTTGACGAGGTCCGAAACAAGCGGAGTTGCGGCACGGTCAAAGCCATGCTTTTCGGCACGTTTGAGGCACAACCGGAATGACTTGTTAAAAAACCAGATAATAACGATAAGAAGCACGACCAGCAGGAGCTGCTCCGCTATCGAATCTTTCGGTATGAGTTCTCTGATTTTGTCCACGGGAACAAATCTAACAATATTTTCAGGCAAAAAGTGGGTCGAGGCCACATCGCCCCTTTCAAGTATGACCCCGCTCACAGACCTAAAAACAAAGTGTGCTCCAGATTACAAAAAATCCCCCGGCAAAGCCGAAGGGATTTTTCGTAGGAAGATCCCCGCCTACGCGGGGATGACATCTCTATAATTACGTGTGAGCAAAAAGCGACCCGGTGTTAACGGGTCGCGTTTGCGAGAGCGAGCGATAACCGCAGGTTCTTCGCCCTAGATGAGAGCGAGCGGTTACGTATGAGCGTCGACCCATTCGGCGTTCTTCTTGCAAGCCTCAACAGACTTCGCGAAGGCAGCCTTTTCTTCGTCGCTCATCTTGACCTCGATAATCTTCTCGACACCGTTTGCACCGACGACAACCGGCACGCCGCAGTAGAGGCCCTTCACGCCGTATTCGCCGTTCAGCTTGGCAGCGCAAGAGAACACGTTCTTCTTGTCAAGGAGGTAAGCTTCGGCCATGTGGATGGCAGAAGTAGCCGGGCTGTAGAAGGCGGAGCCGCGGCCGAGGAGGTTCACGATTTCGCCACCGGCACCAGCGGTACGCTTGGCGAGTTCGGCGAACTTTTCCTTGCTCATGAGCTGAGATACCGGGATACCGCCCACGGACACGCATTCCATGATGGAAACCATCGTGTCGCCGTGGCCACCCATCACGAGGGCCTTGACGTCTTCGACAGACACGCCCAGTTCGTCGGCGACGAAGCAAGCGAGACGGGCAGAATCAAGCACGCCAGCCATACCGATGACCTTGTTGGCCGGGAGACCGGACTGCTTCTGCATGTTGTAGACCATGGCGTCGAGCGGGTTCGTAATGACGATAACGAAAGCATCCGGAGCATTAGCCTTGATTGCTTCGGCAACGGTCTTGATAACGCCGCAGTTCTTGTCGAGGAGGTCGTCACGGCTCATACCCGGCATACGCGGGAAACCGGCGGTAACGATAACCACGTCTGCACCCTTGAGGTCGGCGTAGTCGGTAGAACCCTGAAGATCGACGGACGAATTGATGACGGATCGGCCTTCCATAATGTCGAGAGCCTTGCCCTTCGGCATGCCCTGAGTCTGCGGAATGTCGATAAGAACCACGTCGCCAAGATTCTTCTGGGCGAGCACGAGAGCCATTGTACCACCAATTTGACCAGCACCAACGAGTGCAATCTTCTTTCTAGCCATGATTAACCTTCCTTTTAAGGTATAGAAATTTTACGAGGTAAAATATAGTAAATATTTCTGCGGGCGGAACCTATTCCGTTTACACCATGGCGGCGACAAAGTCGGCTTCGCACATGAGTTTATCGCCGGAGAAGGCCTTGCCGGCATACTTGAAGATGCCATGACGCACGGAGATGAGTTTTACCTCGAGGCGCAGGTCCATGCCGGGGAGCACGGGGTTCCTGAAACGGCAGTTCTCGATGCCCATGAAGGCAGGGCGCTTGCCCACCACTTCAGCTTCGCGGGCAATCATCGTGAGGAGTGTCGCCGCCTGGGCCATGGATTCAACCTGGAGCACGCCGGGCATCACCGGATTGCCGGGGAAATGCCCCTGGAAGAACTTCTCTTCGCCCGTCACATGGTAAAGGCCAACCAGGGAGGGCTGCACCTCCTTGCCGTCACCGAGTTCGAGGCTCAGGACCTCGTCAACGAAGGCGAACGGGAACTTCTGCGGGAGCAGTTCGTGAACCACATCGGCATCGTAAACAACACCGGCTTTTTCAGATTTCTTGAGGGATTCCAGTAGAGACATAAGGCAGGAGTTTCTCCATGATTTTATGGTGAATGGTATGGCCGCCGTTCAGAATCTGAACGCGCACCTTTGGTAAAGCAGGGACCGCGAAGGCAAGATCGCCCAGCAGGTCCAAAATCTTGTGGCAGGCGGGCTCTTCCGCCATGCGGTAACGGGGCTGCCTGGCACCGCCCAGGAGCATTCCGCAGGATTCGTCGACTCCGGCGAGGAGACCTTCGGCACGCGCCTTCGCGTAGTCCTCCTCGAAAATGAACGTGCGGGCCGAAAACGCGCGGTAGAGGTCCTCTGCGGAATACACCGAGAGGGTGGCCGACGAGCGGAACGCAGCGCCACCCGCAGTCGCATCGCGGGTAATCTCGTATTCCACCTCGAAACAGTCTGCAGGCGAAACGCTCACCCGCCCGCGCGGGAACTCGAGGGTAAAGGACTCGGGAACATCGTAAAAGCAAAGGGGCTCGGGCACACCGGCGACCTTCCTCAGGGCGTGGAAGAACGGCAGCGCACTCCCGTCCATCATAGGGAGTTCGGCCAGAGCGCCTTCCGCATCTCCGGGAGCAACGTGCACATCGAACCGCTGGTTCGGCCACATGAGGAACACGGGCGCAAGATGCTCCGTCGAGGCGAGGGCGAGCGGGCCATGCAGGCCCGGTTTCGAATAAATTGCTGTCCGCGCCACGCGATACACGAGTTCGCCGTAACAATGCTGGGAATCCGTCGAGTAGAAAAGTTCATCGCCCGCATACCAGCATACGCGTGGCGCGCGGTTCGGGTCCTTCTCGAGGACATCCACACGCACGCCTGCCCGCGGGTGCGAGAGCGAAGGCGACGCAAATTCTATACTCTTGAAGGCAGGCATACGCTACTTTTTCCCCATCTGGCGGAGGCGCACCATCGAGCGGCGCCATACCGTAATTTCTTCGGCGGGGAACCCGGATACGGTAAGCCCCGCGGGAATGCTCTTGGTGACGCCCGCCTTCGCAGCAATGCGTGCGCCCTTCCCGAGCGTAAGGTGGTTTGCGACCTGCGCGCCACCCGCAAGTTCAACATCGTCCTCGACCGTCACGGAGCCCGCGAGCCCCGACTGCGATGCCATAAAGATGTTGTTCCCGAGGCGGCAGTTGTGGGCGATTTGCACGAAGGAATCAAAGTGGCAGTTTTCGCCTATCGTGGTGGGGCTCAAGAAACCCGCGGCAACCACCGTGTTCGCCCCGAAGCTGCAACCGCGCCCGATGCGCACGCCCGCAAGGTGCGGGACCGGCCGGCGCCTGCCCTCATATTCATAAAAACCGAACCCGCGGGAACCGATAACGGCGCCCGCCTGAAACACGCAATCCTCCCCCACGACTACATTCGGGTAAATTGTCACATTCGCCTCGAGCACGCAGCCCGCGCCGAGCGTCGCCCCGCGCATCACCACACAGCCCAGGCCCACGAAGGCATTTTCGCCCACGCGACCTTCGACTACGGCGCTCGCATGCACGCGGGCGGATTTCGCGACATCGCCGGCGCATCCACTGCCCACGAAGGAGCCGCTAGTAACATCGCCGGCGCATTCACTGCCCGCAAAAGAATCCGCAAACTTTTCCAAGAAGCAGACCATCGCATGGTACGGGTTTTCAACCGGGACAATGCAGCCCACACCGGGCGCAAATTCCTTACCCGATGCAACGGCAACCTTCTCCGCCGGCATAAGTCCTTGCGGCACGAACAGCAGTCCGGCGCATACGCTATCAAGCAGCGAAGACGCAAACCCGTTCGCGTTCGTTTCGTTCTTCACGGTATCGCCCACCCAGAAACTCGCGTCACCGGGCCCCGCCAAGTCAACGGACGCAAAACCGGTAATTACAGTACTCGGCGCGACCCGCAACACGGCCTGCGGCGCAACATCTTGCAACAGGCCTTCGGCACGCAGCCAGTCCAAAACCATTGAGATTGCAACGGGTTTCACCTAGTCCCCCAGCCTCAGCATCTGCACCTGAGCCGCAAACTCGATCGAGACGGTCTCGCCCAGTTTGCCGCTCATGTCCTCGCCATCGAGTTGCAGGAACTCGTTCTGCGGTACGGTAAGCGAAAGCGAATGCACCTTCACCGACTTGAGGAAATGCTTCTTGAACAGGAACCCCACAAGCGGAATGTTCCCTATGGCGATAGCGAGCAGGAACAGCGGCATGGAAGGCACGTCCACCACTTCCAAAAAACCGTCGGCCATGTCGGACTTGTAAAAAGGGTTTGCGCCGCTCGCAAAGCTCGGGATATTCCCCACGATTACGGTGCGGTGTCCGGTCAATACGCCCGAATGCGTCTTGCCGTACTTGTCCACGTAACTAAGCATGCTGGCTCCCAGCCGGTAGTTCCTGTCGGCAAAGAAGCGGCGCACATAATGCAACTTGTTCGCTATCACGGACGAAGATGAAATCGCCCCGCTTGCACGGTCCTGGTTAAAGTCGTGCGCAATGCGGGCATCGATCCCTCCCGAAAAATAGTTCGCGAGCGCGTACTTGCCGTTCACCTTCCAGATATCGAAGGGAGCGGGTTTCGCACGCAGCAGGCGACGCACCAGGAACAGGAGTCCCCGGTCCACAAAAGGCTTGTACAGGTTGAGCACGCGCGCAAGGTCGTTGCCCGTCCCCAGCGGAATAAGGCCTATCTTCACCCTGGTCGCAAAGCCCGATTCAAGCATCGTAGAAAGCACGGACGAAACGGTACCGTCGCCACCGACTGCAATAAGCGTCTCGGTCGAAGCGAGGGCCTCCAGAATCTGATCCCTCATGCGTTCGTACTGCGTGAATTCCGCCTTCCAGTCATCGGCAGCAAAGCCCATGGATTCCATGATTTCGGGCAGGAACTGATGGATTATCTTGCCCTGGCCACCGCCACTAATCGGGTTGATGAGAAAATAGAACTTCATAGCATCAACCGTTCCCGCGCAGGAGCATGTCCTTGATTTCCACATAGCGCTGCATGCCGCCACTCACTCGTTCCATCTCATCGACGGTGAGTTCGCGCACCACATGTGCGGGCGCACCCACGACAAGCGAGTTCTCGGGGAATTCCTTCCCCTGCGTCACAACGGCACCCGCACCCACGATGCAGTTCTTTTTTATGTGAGCGCCGTCCATCACGATGGCGCCCATCCCTATAAGCACGTTGTCGTCGATAGTGCAGGCATGTAAGACTGCGTTATGGCCCACGGTAACCTCGTTCCCGATAACCGTCGGCACTCCGGTAGACACATGAACCGTAACGTTATCCTGGATATTCGTGCGGCAACCCACGCGAATCGGTGCCAGGTCGCCTCGCAGCACGGCATTGTAGAACACGGAGGAATCATCGCCCACGGAAACCTCGCCCACGAGGCACGCCCCGTCGGCAACAAAAACACGGTTCCCGAGTTCCGGGCGCTTACCATCCAATTCTACAATTCTAGCCATGCCCCCAATGTATAATTATTCAAGGCGCGAGAACAGTTCACAAAATAAAAAAGCCGCGTTTTCCCGTAGAAAAACGCGACACACTCATCAAAAAACGAAGGTTACTTCGCAAGCGCCGCGATGGATTCCCACTTCTTCTTGTCGTCGCGGATCAGGAACATCGCACCCTTGTATTCGGTAACGATGGAGACGGCCTTCGCCGTATCGCCATCCTCGAGGGCGTCGCCGGCATCCTGAAGCAAATCCTTCTGGGCGCTGCGCATGTCGGTAATTGCACCAACGCGGTTCTGACGGAGAATTTCCATGGAATCGCTCACGAATCCGAGATCCCAGGTGCTCTCGTAGCAGGATTCAGCCTCCAGGTACTTCGCGGCCTCGCCCGCAGCAGCAAGCTCGTACATCGAATTGCAGGCAGCGAACGTCTCGGCGCTCTTCTTCTTCGCATACTGGTAGTACTGGTAGCCGCCAATGATAAGGCCAATCACCACCAGGAGGAACACGCCGTCCTGCCAGCCCATGATGGGCCCGGTCGGCATTTTCGGGCGGCCGTTTACGGTCTCGCCAGCTTCGAGTTTTTCTTCGGCTTCGTCAAAAGGGCTCTTTCCGTTCAAGAAACTAACCATAATTCTCCCTATTTTTTGGCTATCGCGCTATAGACGCGAGCATACAGATAAATTTGTTTCACGAGGCTCGCAAACCCGTTGGAGCGGGTCGGCGAAAGCCCCACATTGAGACCGATATCCTGGAAGAATACCGGGTCGAG
Organism: Fibrobacter sp. UWR3; assembly: GCF_900143055.1. NCBI lineage: Bacteria > Pseudomonadati > Fibrobacterota > Fibrobacteria > Fibrobacterales > Fibrobacteraceae > Fibrobacter > Fibrobacter sp. UWR3. The sequence goes on from NZ_FRCW01000006.1 coordinate 19,372, forward strand.
CGAAAGAATCTCGCTCGGGGCAAGATCGTTGTAAACCTTGAGTGCGAGTGCACCCAGGCCACGGCTTATAAGCGGGTTCGTCGTACCGCCTTCCACGTCCATCTCGAAATGGATTACCTCGCCCGTAAACTTCGGCACAAGGTACATCGTGGAGGCGCACCCCTGGATAATGAACTTTTCGTCCTTGAGGCTTGCGTCCATGCCCTGGTGGGCGCGCGCAAGGTCAAGCAGGTATTTCCACTTGTCATCGGGGTCGGTGAACGAAGCGAACTTCGCACGGACTTCTTCAATTCTTTCTGCGATAGTACCCGACATAAACATCACCTAGCAAATAAACGAACGCATCTTCCAGATTAGCGAAGGGCACGTACGGAGGACCGTAAAGAATATGCGGAACAGCGTCTGCTTTTCACGCGGGAGCTTCGAGAGTTTTTCGGCGGCGCGGTCGAACTGCTCGTCCGTTATGCTGTTGAAACCGGCCTTCGCGCGCTGCAACTGCAGGTGCGACTTGCCAAGCGCCTTCATCCAGCGGTCGAGCACGGAGCGCTCCACGCACTCCCGTTCGCTCTCCGACTTCGCGTCGAGCCATTCGTTCACGGATCTTGCGACAATAGTCCCGCACAGGAGCGCTTCCACGATGCCCGAGCGGCTGATGGGGTTCATGCAGCTTGCCGCATCGCCCGCCTTGAAAAGCCCGCACATCGCCATGGGCCTTGTGGACTGGCCACAGGCAATCATACCGCCATACACGGCCTTCACCTTCGCCTGCGGGTAATCCTTCGCGATAAAGTCGAGCAACCTCTGGCGGAGCGTGCCCTCGCGGTTCACGTTCTTGCCCAGCACAAAACCGATGTTCACCTCCACGCCGTCGCGCGGGAATATCCAGCCGTAACCGTCCGGGAATTCGCTCCCGAAAAAGAGCTCAATGTGCTCGCGGCTGTGCTCGATGCCTTCCGCCACTGCGAAAATTGCGGGTTCCAGGTCGGTATCGCCAGATTCAATGCCCTCAAGGCACTCAATCCCGCGGGTCAGGCGCGAACCGGGGCCCGTTGCATCCACAACGGCCTTCGCACATATAGTTTCACCCTCGCCGCCCTTCGGCTGCACCTCCAGATTCCAGGAACCATCCGCATTGCGCGAAAGCTTCTTCACCACGGTATCAAAATGGCATTCCGCACCCACATTCAAGCAACCATCCGCAATAGAATGGTGGAACTTGGGGCGGTCCAGAATCATGCCGCAGTTCTTGCTGTAGAATTCCGCACGGTAGCGCTTGCGCGACGTAAAGTAGATTCCCGAGATGTCTCCACGTACCCAGGACCGGTCTATGGGCCAGAGCTTGGAGAGCCTGTCGGTCGAAACCGCCTCGGCACAGAAAATCGGTTCCTTCCAGGGTTCCTTCTTGTCGAGAAGCAGCACCTTCTTGGAGTTTCCGACCATTTTTGCAAACGTATAGGCGGTCATGAGGCCTGCAGGACCAGCCCCGCAGACGACCAAATCGTACGCTTGAAACTTAAAAACGGACATTCTAGGGCCAAAAATAGTTTTTTAAGCAAAAAAATATGGTCTTTTTTTTAAATAAGTGAGTATTTTTTCTTTTTTTTAGTTATTTTAGGGCTATAGGTTGTTTAGTTTTCCATAAAAGGAATAGTGATATATGAATATGAAGAAGATTTCGAAACTTGGTGTATGCCTTGTCGGCGCACTGGCAATAAGCGGTTTTGCCCAGGATTATTCCGGACAGGACCTCAATATGTCTTTCCGCGACAAGCGCATCGACGGGTTTGATTTCTCGGATGCCAAGGCCAAGAAGAACGTCACCGACTTCCAGCGCAGTGCAGGCGAAAAGCCGAACTTCCAGGGCGCACAGCTCCCGGAAGTGTCCTTCCGTAACGCGGTGATTAGCGAAGCGAACTTCAAGAACGCAAACCTGAAGAAGGTGACCATCAGTGGCGCCGACATCCGCAATTCGAACTTCAAGGGCGCAGACATGGAAGAGGCCGACCTCTACCGTGCAACGCTCCTCGGTAGCCAGTTCCCGAACGTGAACTTCAAGAACGCCCGCCTTGACGCCATGAAGGTGGCCGACGAAACCGACTTCAGCAAGGTGGACTTTACCCAGGCGTCCGTGATGGACGTGGACCTTACCCGCGCCGACCTCAGCAAGGCAAACCTCACGAACGCGAACTTCTCCCGCTCCCTGATGGGCGAAGTGAACCTCAAGAAGGCTACCCTCGTGAAGACCGACTTTACGGCATGTAACCTCATCGCCGCAAACTTCAAGGGCGTTGACCTCATCAACGTGAACTTCAGCAAGGCCGGTCTTTCCCAGGCGAACTTCAGCGGCGTGGAATTCCAGAACGTGAACCTGCAGGAAGCCGACCTTTCCCTGACCGAGTTCGATGACGTGGACCTTTCCAAGACCCAGCTCCAGAAGGCCAAGTTCGCCCAGTCCACCCTGAGCAGCATGACCTTCAAGGGCCAGGACCTTACCGGCGTCGTATTCGACAAGGGCGCCGTGAAGAAGAGCAATTTCGACAAGGCCAAGATGAACAAGACCTCGTTCTTCGATACCGAAGTGAGCAAGTGCGAATTCCGCGGTACCGAACTCACGAAGGCAGTCTTTGACGGTGCATACATCAAGAAGAACATCTTCGACGGTGCCGACATGGACAAGGCCAACCTCGCGAACTCCACCATCCAGCAGACCGACTTTATCGGTACCCAGCTCAATGGTGCAAGCTTTGCCGGTGCCAAACTCGAGAACGTGCGCTTCACCAACGCCAAGATGAAGAACGTGAAGATCGACGCCGACACCAAGATGCAGAACGTTGACTTCTCCGGTGCCGACCTGAGCGACGCCAAGATCGAGAAGTTTACCGCCAAGAAGGTGATCTACGACAGCCGCACCAAGTTCCCCGCCGGTTTCGAACCGCGCCAGTACGGCTTCACCAAGCCGGGTGAAAAGGCCGCCGAAGTCGTGGTGCAGGGCAACAAGAAGTCCTCCGTGGCTGACGACGCCATGCCGAAGAAGAAAAAGAAGAAAAAGAGGAAACACATCGACGATGACGACGAGTAGTCGCTAGTCCCTTTATGGAATTAAACGCCCCGCGGAAGCGGGGCTTTTTTACTTCTTGTCCATGAGCCAAGCAATGACTTCGGAGAGGTTGTGCACGCGCACGACCTTCATCCCGTCGAGGACCTCGGGCAAACGACCGCTCGCCGGCACTATCGCCTCGACCATGCCGAGGCGACGCGCCTCCTTGAGCCGCTGGTCCAGGAGCGACACGCTCCGGACCTCGCCCGACAGACCGAGCTCGCCCACCGCGATGGTCTGGCGGGAAAGCGGGATACCCAGGTGGTTGCTCGCGATGGCGAGGGCAAGCGCGAGGTCCGACGACGCATCGGAAACCTTGATGCCGCCGGCAATGCTAGCAAACACGTCGGAGGCCCCGATGCTCACCCCGCCGAACTTCTCGAGCAGGGCAAGGATAATCGTGAGTCGTTTGGGGTCGATGCCGGCGGCAACGCGCTGGGGCACCGCAAACCCCGTCTGATTCACGAGAGCCTGCGTTTCAAAAAGCATCGCCCGGGAGCCCTCGAGCGCACAGCACACCACGCTCCCCGGCGTGGGCGGTGTGTTCTCCTGCAAAAAGACCTTGCTCGGGTTTTCTACCGGCATAAGCCCGTGGCTCGTCATCTCGAATACGCCTATCTCGTCTGTCGCGCCGAAGCGGTTCTTGATGGTACGCAGCAGGCGGTACTGGTGATTGCGGTCGCCCTCGAAATACACGACGGTATCGACCATGTGCTCGAGAATGCGCGGGCCCGCAATCTGGCCATCCTTCGTGACATGCCCGATAAGGATGGTGATGCACCCCGTATTCTTCGCAAATACCATGAGGTCGAGAGCGCATTCCCGCAATTGCGTGGCGCTCCCGGGCGTTCCCGAGAGGTCGGCCTTGTAGACCGTCTGGATGGAATCGATGACCAGCACCTGCGGTTTGATTTCCTGTGCCTGCTGGACAATTTTTTCCAAGCTCGTTTCGCAAAGCAGGAGCATATCACTGCCCGAGACGTCCAGGCGTTCGCTCCGGAGTTTTACCTGGCAAGCACTCTCCTCGCCCGACACATACAGGCACTTGACGCCGGCGGCTGTCATCGTGGCGAGAGTCGTAAGAACCAGCGTGGACTTGCCGATACCGGGGTCGCCACCGATGAGCACCAGGGAACCTGGCGCAAGCCCGCCACCCAGCACGCGGTCAAATTCGGTATTGGCGGTGCTCAGCCGCCGCGTGTCTTCGGTCGCGACATCCTTGAGCGTCACTACCTGGTGGATCGGCCCTCCGAGCCCGCGGGATGCACGTGGCCCCTCTATTGCAGGTTCTACCGCATGTTCCTTGAGCGTGTTCCACGCCCCGCAGAACGGGCACTTGCCCACCCACTTGGGCGTGGTGTTACCGCATTCCGTGCAGAGGAAATCAACTTCTTTTTTTGCCTTGATTTTATTCAGTGCTACCATGTGCACTAATATAACAAATACAAGCGACAAAATGTGTCATTTAAAGAAGTAATGCACAAAAAAGCAGTTTTTTTTTTAGAATCCCGACAGGCCCGCTATTTCTTCCCGGGTTCAGACCAGCGGGCGCACTCATGAAGGCTTCCAATCGCGTGGACCGCAAACCCGTATTTCTTTTCGGGTTCGCCCTCTACATAGAAAAGAATCGACGCCGCAGAAGAAAGCACGGTTTCGAGGCTTTCCGGGTAGCCATAGCCGGAGTCCTGCACAAAACTCTCGAACGGGATATTTATCATGCCCGCCTGTTTCCGCGCTTCCAGCCGCACCTTGTGGAAATTGCCCCCCTCTAGCACAAAGCCTCCCTCGGGCGCAATCGCAAGCGTCAGCGGCGCCTCGGACTCGTAGGCAATGCACAAGCCTTCCCATCGGCGGATGTCCACCCCCTCCGAAGAATCGCTCCACACCCTGGAATTCCAGAGGTTGAATCCGAGCCCGGCATAAGGCCTGGAGTAGCAATCACCCATCTTGACCTCCAAGGGAATCGCGCCATATTCCGCTACCAGCGGGGCAAGCCGCAACGCGGATCCCATCGTATTCACGCTCGACGGGTACTCGACGGAAGAATTCCCGCTAAAGGCAAGGTCCGTGTATTCGTAAAAATATCCCGCGGTTGCAGTCGCGGAATCAAGCCGCACTCGCCCCAGGTCGTCGACGGAGGCATCCCAGTAGAACGCGGAATCCACCTCATGCGAATGGAGATTGACCGGAATCCAGCTTCCCGATTCGCACGCAAACTCGAAGGCACGCACGCGCCTCACGTTCCCTTCGCTCTCCGCATTGCAAGGGCCCAGGATATCTTCACGGAGGGCGGGCATCCAGATATCGGACCTGCAGACAACGTAACCGCTTGCGAACTTGGCGACCAGCCCCTCGCGCCTGTCGTAGCAATACCCGACAACATCCTCGATGACCGCCATGTGCCATTTGCCCAGCCTGTACAGGAAATACCTGCCCGAGCGCGAGCCGTAAGAAAGGTCATCTTCTTCGGCGCTATCCGGCAACAGGAGGTAGTCCGCCTGCACAGCGGGAATTTCGGCCCACTCCGCGCGCCCGTCGCCATCAGGCGCCATACAGTAGTAGTACGACCCGCGAACGCTATCTATCTTGTCGTAAATAGAGCTATCGCAATAGCCGAGTTTTTTTTCCACGAATGTCAGCGGGCGCCACCTGCCATCCTCGAAAACGTAGACACGGTCAAGGCTCAGCAGGTTTCCTTTGCGTATGGAACCTTCGGGGGCATCCTCGGGGAACCCGTCTACATCGCGTTCGTCCATCGTGGCATAACGCCACTGTGAAGAATCGCAAATCACATAGCATGTCGAACCGCAAAATGTAGTGCGCCCGATTTCGTTTTTGCGGTCGGCCGAACAAAGCCCCAGTTCTAGGGCGACAATGCCCGCGGTATCGACAGGCTCGCCCGAAGCGGAATCCGCGCCGTAATAGGGGTCAAATCGCCCCAGGGCCGATGAAGAAGATTTCGCCGAAGATGATTGCGGAACCGTGGGGGCATCGGGATTGTCCAATACGCTCGCAGAGTCGCTACATGCAAGCAGATTGCACGCAGCCAGGACGCACGCAAACAAAAGCCAGGCGCAACGACTCTTGAACAGGCGCATAGACAAAACCTTCGCCAGGTGCTACTTCGCGGGTTTCGAGACCACCGGGCGGATGCGCTTGCCGCAAAGCGTCACCACGATATGCGCCTGCGCGAACATGTAGTAGGCGGTATCGCGGCTGTTGTTGAGGGTCGATTTCGGGTCGTAATCGTCCTTGGTCACGAACACCTCAGAAACACCCGAAAGGCTTACGTCCAGGGCGCAGCGTTCGCACGGGAACCCGATCACATAAAGCTTGGAACCCGCAGGCACCTTGCCACGTGCATAGTGGAGCGCGTTGATTTCGGCATGCACCATAAAGGGGTACTTGTTCGCCTCGAACTCGTGGTGGCTCAGGAGTTCACCCGTATCGGCGTCGAGCAAATCGTAAGCGAGTTTCTGCTTTTCGCGGGTGTACGGGACGGTTTCGTCGTCAAAACCTGCCGGGGCACCGTTGTAGCCGGTACTAATCACGCGACCGTCGGCACTCACGAGTACCGCACCCATCTGCGTATTCTGGTCTTTACTTAGACGGGCCTGCGCCACCATCATTTGGGTATAAACTTCATCGCGAAGTTTTGTACGAGAAGAGTTGTTGTTCATGTACCGAAATATAGTCAATATGTGCCATTTGGGATCAAGCATATGTCAAAGTGCGCCATAATTCCTATTATTGCATAAAAATATCGGACAATCGCGCGTTTTTACCCTATGACAAACGAACCCATCCAGACCGACAAGTTCCTGACCGTTGACGACACCCGCATAATGAAGGCCGTCGCCATCACGCTCATGCTGATGCACCACCTGTGGTGTTTCGGTACCCGCACAGCGGGCGAGCCCCTCGAATACCTGTTCACGATTTTCGGGATCCCCTCCACCATCTACTTCGGGTTCTTCGGCAAGATTTGCGTACCGATGTTCTTCTTTTTCGGCGGGTACGGCACCTACCTGAGCCAATTCGGCAAAAAGTTCGACCTGGTTGGGAAACTCAAGAAGCTCTACTTCGCGTACTGGAAGGTTTTCCTGATTTTCATCCCCATCGGGTTCATCTTCTTCTCCACACAGGCGGCCTACTGCCAAGATGCCTTTATCTACACGAGGTTCTCCAATTTTACGCTGAAGGAACTCGTCTCGAACTTCCTCGGGTTCACCTCGACCTACAACAGGGAATGGTGGTTCCTCATCAGCTACGCCTTCGCGCTCATGACCTTCCCCCTCATCCGCGCCATCATCGACATGTTCTCCATGCGGGTGAACATATTCCTCGCCATCGTCGTCACCATCCTCATGACGAACATATTCCCGGGCGTCATCAAGAACGAGACGCTGGGCGTGCTCGGCAGGAACATGCTCTACATCAAGTTCTTCTGCCAGACGGCTCCCTACGCCGCCTGCTTCTGGATGGGAGCGATTGTCGCAAGGAACGGGATTCTCGACCGCTTGAACGATTCCATGAAAAAGAACGGCCTGTTGAACCCCTTTGCAGACATCGGCATATGGATGGCGGTGATATTCCTGCGTCAGAGCGAAATTGGCGACAAGTTCGATATTTTCTTCATCCCCGCGTTGACGGTAGCGACCATCGACATCGTAAACCGGGTCCGGGTGCTCCGTAGCGGGCTTGTGCAGCTCGGCAAGCAGAGCACCAATATGTGGCTCATCCACACGTTCTTCTGTTACTATTTCGGGATTATGTCCAAAGTGGTCACGACCCCGAGGTATGCGATTCTCTCGCTTATTTTGCTGATTGCGCTTTCGTTTGTTGCAGGCACGCTTGTTGACCTGTTCTGGAAAGGGCTCGGGATACTATGCGAAAAAGGGAATGCAATTCTGCACCCCCTTCTTTCAAGACTGCTTCGTAAGACCTGAGCAACTAGGCTTCTACCGACTTGCCCTTCTCGACGGCGTCGGCAAGGGTCATGCCCGTGAATTCCTGGGCGCTGAACCAGCGGCCGCTCTTCTTGTCGTCGAGCATCACGGAGACCATCGAGCCCGGGATAACGCTTTCGGGAGCGTTGGGGGCGTTCGGGCCGCCAAGGTCCGTGCGGAGCCAACCCGGGTCCATCACGTTCATCATCACGTCGGTGCCGTTGAGCTTGCAGGCGAAATCCTTCACGAACTTGGTGAGGGCGGCCTTCGCGCAGGCATAGCCCATCAGCTCGGGTTCATTCGCGATACCGCTGGTAGTGAGCTGCATGCGGCCAAAACCGCGCTGGATCATGCCCGGCAAAAAGTGGTAGGCAATCTTCACGGGAGCGAAGAAGTTCACGGCCATCGCGTGGTGGAAATCGTCCATCGTGTTGGTGAGGTAGTCGGTGAAGTAGTGGCTCATGAGACCCGCGTTGTTGAACACGATGTCCACCTGCACGCCCCAGCTGTCGATTTCTGCGAGGGCGGCATCGATTTCGGCTTCGCTTTCGAGGTTGCAGCCCACGGCACGCACCTCGACGCCGTACTTCTTGAGTTCTTCCATCACGGGTTCGGCATGCGCCTTGTCGCGGCCCTGCAAGATGATGTTTGCACCGAGTTTCGCCATTTCGATGGCGGTGAGACGGCCTACCCCACGGCAGCCGCCGGTAATCAAGGTCCACTTGCCCTTCACGTCGATCATTTTCAATCCCTTTGCGCATTTGCGCGGTTTTCTAAAAAATAGACTTTTAAGGCCTGACTCGGGGAGTTTTTGTGCGGAAAAACGTTTACAGGTGTAAAAAGACGCAGGAACAACGCCAGAATGTATAGAAAAAGCCCCTGCCGGGGTGACAGGGGCTAATTTCGTAGGCGCTTGACCCGAGGTCCTCACGCTTACAAATATAATTTTAGCATTTTTTTTGGCAAAGCGGTTGTAAAATCTTACTTTACACGAAAATTTGTTCTCACGGTGTTCCCCGCCGCATAAAAAAAGACCGAAGCAACGACTATCCGTTTTATTATCTTTGAAAATGCTGTATGAAAAAATTTTTTCTTTTTGCAATCATTGGCATTCTTGCGGGAGCGTGCTCAGCACCTAAGGAAGAGTCGAGCGCAGGGACCGACGGCATGTATGAAGATGTCTCTGTTCCTTTTGAAGCAGACGATCCTTCCCTACTGAATTTGGCCGTCGCCGTCACCGACAGCTATTTCGTGATTGGAGCACGGCGCGGGTTCCAGCCGAACACCTATTACACCGTTTTGACGGAACTCATCAATCCCTCATCAGAAGATTATCAAAAGAGAAAACCGGAAGTCCTATACGTCGCCATCCAGAAGGAAGCGGAAGACGACCCCGGCAAAAAGATATGGGCGCTACATTCCGATTCCAGCAAGGCGTATATCACTGATTCCACCGGAGCGTTCATCGCAATGACCGGCGACGGATTTTCGGGAGAGCGACCTCCGAATTCACTGGAAACTATCCGCAACCGGGACTTTCCACACGCAGAAATCAAGCCGTTGTCCCCGTTCAATTTAATCGCCAAGGACCTGGCTATGGTGCGTCAAGCTAGACGGTTCAACGATTTTCCCGATAGCGACTGGATTGTCCTGATACTGGAAAGCGGCAACAACAAGCGAATTCTACGCGAACTTCTCCCCCTTATGCGGGCAATCAATATTGTCGGTTTCAAGCATATCCAGGTCGGGAGGAATCTCGGCAACCTCGATACCGCAAGAAGCGTCATTGGAACTTTCCGCCTTTACGATTTCGAACCGAAACAGCTCCAACAGATATACGACGAGCTTTACCGCCCCCTGAACCTGAAGATGCCGAGACAAGTCCCATCAAAAGACTAGTTTATCTTTTACACAACGCAACAGCCTGTTTCTTGCATTTGCGCCAGGCCGTAGGTATATTTGACTCTGTAATCGAACAAAGGAGATTTCATGACGACCCAAGAAATTTTGAAGAACATCCGCGAAAAGCACAACCTCACGCAAGACCAGATGGCTGAACGCATTCACGTGACCAGGCAGGCCGTTAGCCGCTGGGAAACCGGCGAGACTCAGCCGAACACCGAAATGCTCAAGGTGCTTTCTCGCGAATTCAACGTTTCCATCAATACGCTGCTCGGCGCGCCGCGTCAGCTCTTTTGCCAGTGTTGCGGCATGCCCCTCGGCGACGACGCGATGATCAGCCGCGAAGTCGACGGCAACTTCAACGAGGATTACTGCAAGTGGTGCTATGCCGACGGCAAGTTCGCCTACGCCGACAAAAATACACTGCTGGACTTTTTGCTTTCGCACATGCCTAACCCAGAAAACATGCCGGAAGCAGAAAGACGCAAGTTCTTCGACTCGCACCTTTCGCAACTAAAACACTGGAAACAGCAGGCCTAGACGCACATCATTTTTATATCTTTTCGGCAACAATGATTCTTCTCGTCGCCGAAAAGCCCTCTGTTGCAAACCAGCACTACCGCCCGATGCTCGAGCGGATCGAGGGAGAGAAGTTCACGCAGGGCGACGGATGCCTTATCGGCAAGAACCACTGCATCACCTGGTGCGTGGGCCACCTGATTACGCTCGCGCCGCTCGACGCCTACCCCGGTTACGAGGGAGGCTGGCGGCTTTCGAACCTGCCGCTGTTGCCCGAAAAGTTCCGCCTCATGGAAATCGAGAGCACCAAGAAGCAGCTCGCGGTGGTACGCCAGATGATGGAACAGGCCGACGTGCTCGTGAACGGCGCGGATGCCGGCCGCGAAGGAAACCTGATTTTCGATTTGGTGCTCGACTTTACGCCCGCATTCAAGCAGAAGACTATCAAGCGCCTGTGGGTGAACAGCTATGTGGCGAAAGACCTCGACAAGGCGTGGAAGAACCTGGAAGACGCCACGCAGCGCGTAAACCTGAGCTATGCCGCGCGCCTCCGCCAGCGGGCCGACTGGATGGTAGGGCTCAACGCGACTCGCGCCTACACGCTCACCGCCGGGCGCGGGAAAATGATTTCGGTGGGCCGCGTGCAGACGCCGACCTTGAACCTGGTCGTGGAACGCGATACCCTAGTGGAGCAGTTCAAGGAACTGTACTACTACAGCGTCGTCGGCACATGGAAAGGGTACCAGGCGCAATACGTATTAGACGATAGACGAAAGGCGAAAGACGAAAGAGATGCTTCTGAAAAGGAATCTGACAAGAAGTCCGAAGGTTTAAAAGTCGCGGTTTTTGAGAAAGAGGCGGAAGCGAATGCAGTCGTGGAGCGCTGCAAGCCGCCCGCACCGGCGACCATCGCGAAAATCGACACGCAGCAGAAGAAGCAGTTCCCGCAAAAGCCCTTCGACTTGACGGAACTGCAAAAAGAAGGCAACAAGCGTTTCAAGTTCAGCGCCCAGCAAGTCTTGGACTGCGCACAGAACCTCTACGAAAAGAAGTTGCTCACCTACCCGCGTACCGACTCGCAGTACCTGCCCGACACCATGAAGCAGGAGGCATACTCACTCGCCCAGAGGCTTGCAAGCCCCGAGCAGAAGGGCGTAATGCGCAACGAAAGCGAGAATTTCGTCTTCATCAACTCGAGCAAGGTCACCGACCACTTCGCCATCATCCCCACGGGAGAAACCCCGAACGGGCTGCCCGAAATGGAGCAGAAGATTTACGACTTGGCGAAGGAACGCTTTGTGCAGGCATGGCTGAAGCCGTACTTATGGAGCGAGATGGACGTCATCCTGAATGCGCAGGGAGGCGGTTCGGCAGGCTCACCGACCTTGGACATTTTCCGATTGAAACTCAAGCGGAACGAGGATTTGGGATTCCGCGCGCTGGTGAAAGAGACGAAAGACGAGAGACGAAAGACGAAAGGAAAGAAGGGCGACGCCGGCGCGGAGACCGGAAAAGCAGACGGAGGCGCCGAGGGCAAGGGCGACAGCGACGAAATCACGAACCTGGTCGAAGCGTTCCCGGAATGGAACGTGGGCGACACCTCCCCCTTCGACAGCGTGGAACTGCAGAAAAAGAAGAAGAGCAAGCCCAAGTACTACACCGAGGCCACACTCCTTGCCGCGATGAAGACGGCGGGCAAGCAAATCGAGAACGAGGAACTCGCCGAGGCCATGAAGGATCGCGGGCTCGGAACGCCGGCCACGCAGGCGGGCATCATCGAGACGCTCAAGAAGCGCGGGTTCATCGAGGCGCAGAAGAATTACCTGGTGAGTACCGCCCGAGGCCGCGAAGTCATCGCGCTCATGGACGAGAAGGTGAAATCGCCCGAGATGACGGGCGAATGGGAGTACAAGCTCTCCCAGGTCGAGAAGGGTTCCCTTTCGCCGGTCGAATTCCGCGACGGCATCGTGGAATACGTGAAGCAGCTTTTTGCAGACTTGCATGCCCGCTATGCCTGCCAGTTCGAGCGCGAGGCCGCGACCGAAAAGCTGAACTGCCCCAAGTGCGGCGGCGCGCTCGACGTAGCCCCGTGGGGCTACGTGTGCCCCAATGCGGAATGCGGCTTCAGGTTCGGGCACACCGTGGCAGGCAAGATGCTCGCCCATTCCGAGGTCAAGGCGCTCCTCGCCGGCGAAACCATCGGCCCGCTTTCCGGTTTCAAGAGCAAGAAAGGCTCCGAATTCTCGGCCAAACTCACGCTCGACAAGGACTTCAATATCAATTTCGCCTTCGAAAGCGACGGCAAGTTCCACGGGCAAAAGACGGATTACAAGTGCCCGCTGTGCGGAAGCCCGCTCGAAGAGAACAAGAACGCGATATTCTGCACGGGGGCTGCGCACTCTAAAGATCCCCAGCCGGAGCCGGGGATGACAAATGGAAAAGAGCCGGGGATGACAAACGACTGCAACTTCACGCTTTTCAAGACCATCGCCGGTCACGCGCTTACAGCAAAGGAAATCGCGGCACTGTTCGGGAGCGGGCACACGCCGCTCATTCAAGGATTCAAGAGCAAGAAGGGCTCCAAATTCGCGGCCGCCCTCAAGTGGGGCGAAGGCGCCGACAAGGGCCGCGCCGTATTCGAATTCCAACATCATGACCTCCCCTGCCCCGTCTGCGGTGACAGTCTGCGCTTCCGCGGCAGCACTTCCCAGCAAAGCGGCTCGTCACAAAGTGGCCCGCAAGATGCGCCCGGCGCCTACGTGTGCCCGCAATGTGGCTACGGCATACCTCAGGTGTTCTACCAGCGCAAATTCAGCGACGAGGAAGTCGAAAAACTGCTAAAAGACAAGGCGACCCCCGTGCTGGAGCCGTTCAAGAAGAACGAAACCACGTTCCGCGCCGCGCTCGAACTCCGCGAAGGCGGAAAAATCGCCTTCAACAAACTGACGGTTGAAGTTATCAAGTAACGGCAACAATGCCCATACGCAAAAACCGGCCCAAGAGGCCGGTTATTCATTATTCGTTTTTGACACAGCGGACGCTGTAATAATTATCCTTATACTCAGACATTCGTTCTATAGAATGCGATCTATCACGTAATAACATATAATGAGCATTGTAGGCATTTGATTGCGTCGCTGACCAGTATACCGCAACATAAGCAAAATCCCTAGACTGACCATATTCACCACGAGTCCAAACTCCCGTAGGAATACCATTAAAACCAACGGCATCAACGCCATTGCCATAAATCTCCCCATTACTATCCCAGGGATGCCATCCGCTGGTTGACTTGAGTATCTTTCCACCGTAGCCTCCAACATCCTCTTCCAAAACAGCAAATTCATTCCGGCTAGGCATGTGCCAACCATCCGGACAAACACCTTGAATCAGCGTATCGAAAACACAACTGTAGTCATAACCACACTCTGTTTCTGCCTTACCTACTGCATCAGCCCATGTGTACAGCTGTCCATACAAGGTACAGTTATCAGGATCGGCATCATAGCAGCGGCTGTTGTCTGTTTGATAGTTGAGATTCTCAGCCATCCATGTTTGGTTACCAATCTTGACAAATTTGTATTCATGGCTATCGCGAGTATCCGTAAAGGTTCCTGACAGAGGTTCTTCAACAAGATCCTTTACACAACGTACCGACATCGCAACACCCTTGGATCCGCCATTATCAGAAACAGTCACCCTGTTTTCACCACCGCGTAACCAAACAATATAATCATCTTGATTAGAACTCCAGAAATTGGCATCGGCATCTATACCATAAGTACCACTCTTTGACCTGTATGCAGTCGGATTTGCTGAAAAGCCGTAATCATCAGTTCCATTATATTTATTGTAATTATCCTCCAACATAGTCCATCCCGTTTTTGATTTCATCGATAGACCAAAGTATTCATCTTCGCCCATATAGTTGAACAATCTTTCCCAGTCATTCTTACTCGGCAGACGCCAGCCATCTGGACAGATACCTTGGAACGGAACAACAATTGAACACGTGTCATAATAGCCGCAGCCAGTCTCGGTTGTTGTCGGAAAAACACCCGACGAATCCATTGCAGCGCTCCATAGATACGCTCTTCCATACTTGGCACAGCTATCCGGATCATTCATGTAGCAGAAACTTGATGAATCTAATTCTGCCGTACCCGCCTGATAACGATAATTAAGGTTTTCGGCCATCCAGACCTGTTTACCAATTGCAATTGTCTTATACACCTGACCATCACGGTCATCAATAATTGTATCATACAGAGCTTCAAGATCGGGATTCAAGAATTCCCACGAAGGCTTATAGAACGAACTGCTTGATTCCGCCTCGCTGCTACTGCTAGAAATCAACGATTCACCCTTGATGCAACGAACAGACCTTCCCTCTTTTACATTATTACTGGGATAAATATAGGACCGATCTTCAGGGCCGAGAAAAAGAGTGTATGCATTTTCAGAATCGTAAACAGAGGAACTCCAGAAATCGGTAAAAACGCCTACTTGAGAGAAACCAGTATATTCACCCGATACGTATCTATAGCCGGTAGGAAGTGCAGAGAAACCATAAGTATCATTTCCAACGGCATCGCCATCCCAAAGGGCCGTCGCCTTGAGATTCAAAGCTGACTCATTATTGCCATTGTCCGTTACATTCACCAAGACCTCAAATTCCCCATCCGTCGGCAAATGCCATCCGTCAGGGCAAACATTCTTTGCTGCATTCCACGTATAGAGCCTACCATATACATTGCAGTTCTTGGAGTTATCTCCATAGCAATAACTGTCCGTTGTCACATAATTCAAGTTCTGCGCCATCCAGGTCTGATTGCCAATCTTGACGGTCTTGTACACCTGGCCATCGCGGCTGTCCGTAATTTCGCCATAGCTTATGTTGGGGTTCAGGTAATCCCATGCGGAAGTTTGCCTAAACTGCGACATATCTACATTCTTGGGCTGCACGTTTCCGCACTTTCCGTAGCTACCTATCTGGTAGATGTTAAAGAACTGCGAACCACCAGTTGAGCCCGCAAAAGTCACAACCACACCCTTGAGAATCCTGGCGGCCTCTTCGCCCGAAATTGTAGATGCATTGCCCCACCCGCCCTGCTTAAAGGACGCCCACTCTATATTTTCGACACGGTATTCGTCCATGCTAGACAACGATGGTAGTTCTGCCGCAGGCAGGTCGCTACCGTAATCAGAAATATTTTCCAAGTCGAGCTTCAAGTACATTTTTTCAGGGCTATAATACGCAATGCAGAGTCCCTTCCAAGCGGAAACATCGTACGTAGCCCCATTTTCATCAAGGTTAAAACCAACAGTGGCATACGGATACTCAGTATTGCCAAACCACACCATGCCACACTTGCCCTCACACTCATCGTAGGGGTTGATTTCTGGGAATTGGATTGTTGTCGAACCGCCGCCCTCCTGATCCGTACCGAAATACCACTTCGAGCCGCTTCCAAAGTCAGTCTGAACAAGATCCAACTTATCGCTCCCCTTCCAGAGGAATCCCGACGCACCAGACTCTATCAAGGCAGAACACTTTGTCGTTTTTGTTTGACCATTGACTGTTACAGACAACTGAGCAAAATATTCTCCATCAGCAAGATAGGTTACGGTAGGTTTTATTGCTGTATTCGTTTCGCTATCAAGAGCTCCATTTAAAGTCCAGCTATATTTAGCAGTAGCCTGTTCGAGGGCACTCACATAATAGAACTGAGGTTCCCATGTGATAGTACCTGCATTAGGAGTTCCCTTACAAGTTACAGTCCAAAAAGTATTAGCCGAACTGCTACTGGACTTAACCGAACTGCTGCTAGACTTTGCCAAACTGCTGCTAGACTTTACTGTGGAGCCTCCATTGTTCCCTGGGCCACCTTCACCGCTGGAACTGCTTGACTTAACCGTGCCAGAGTTGGACCGTGTTGTAGATTGAAGGCCTATGCCCACAAGGTTTAAGCCCTTGCCATCCTTGAATTCGGGGCAGGACTCCGTAAATTCGATGGTTATTTCAGAGGTGTATCTATCCCTATTTTCAGTCGCACTGATTGAAAATTCTGCAGTTCTCCACTTGGAATCACCAATCTCGTTGGTCAGCTGGTCCGGGTCGACTGTCATGACCTGAAAACCGCCTATCGGGAGTTCCCCGCTATACCTGTAAAGGACAGTTCCCTCCTTAACCAGGCTACCCCTTTCCATGTAATCCTTTGCAGTCACCACATCCAGGTTAATCTTCACACCGGGGCAAGAGTTTTCGTAGGCCACGACAACGTTTTTCTCGTGAAGCAAGTCGAAGTAATTCCCCGTATTGATTCTCAGGCCGGCATCCCATTCGCCAGAACCCTCGACACTGACCGAGATGCCCCCGTTGCGGCGCAAGTAGGGCAAGAGGTCATTGTCCAGTTCGTTTGTCGAAAACTTATATGCGTTGTCGTCGGTGCCCGTGAAAGTAAACTTGACATCGCCCGAGGAATACGTTTCGATTTTCCCGTCATTACTAGTTGTGTACGCACCGTCCTGGGATGCGCACCAGAACCAGTCGCCGGAACTGCATACCGATGCCAGGTCCAAGTTCGCGCTATTCAGATTCTGGATAAACGTTTCCCTGTCGCCATAGTCGTCCTTGTAGTCGCCTTCGTACTTGTCAACGTAGTCCGTACAGGCAGAGAGGATGAGTGCTATAGATCCTATCGCCACTGCGTGGCTCCAGGATGACACTCGGATTGCAGTATGGAAAACTTTTTTCAGTGACATACTTATTTCCTCCCTAGAAAAGGAATGTTACGCCTATGCCTACAACACCCAGCACGGCTATGCCCAGTCCAACATTACGCAGCATCTGGTTCTTCTGAATCCTGTCGTGCTGGTCGTTATACTCATCGGGGTTCACCGGAGTCTCTTCGCTAGCAGACTTCGCCTTGCTGTTGAACACCGCGGCCATCACGCCACCACCGACAGCCACAGCACCCGCAATCGCGAGTGGAATCCAGTGGATGCGGGAACCGGAAACTTCAGCATCGTCCTGGGCCGACTTGATCGCATCTGACGCGGCCTTCTCTTCGGCAGCCTTAGCCTCGGCAGCAGCCTTAGCCTCGGCTTCCCTTGCAGCCTCGTCTTCGGCCATTGCACGTTCCAATTCAGCCAGGCCTTCCTTGTATGCAGCAGAGTCGGCGGCAGTCATCTGCTCGGATTCATCCTGCGAATTTGCCTGAACCGCCTCGTCCGGTAAGACCTCACTATCCCAAGCCCAGCGGCCCACCATCTCCATCTTCTTCAGTTTCTTGAACACCTGCTTGCCCTCGAATTTTTCGAGCACGGCATCCTTCGGCTGTATGAGTTCCGCCTTCTTGTTCTTGATATCAAAGAACAAGTTCGAATACTTCTTGTCGGCATCGATGGTCTTCTCGAACAGGCGAATACCGTTCAGGTAGTAGGCACCGTTTACCGGGCGGCGCATATCTACACGCAGAGACATCGTCTTCTTGTTCATCATGAACTTCACGTTCGAGCCCGCATTCCTCAGGGAATCGTTCTTCACCTTCAACGTGGCGATAAACATCGGTGCGAATTCCTTGCCCGACTGGCGCAACACGATAGGGCCACACTTCTCAATCCACAGGTTTGCAAGCCTCTGCTGCTGGCTCACGCGGGCAGAATCGTACATAAGCGAGAAATCGTACTCGGCATCAAAGTCGCCCTCAAAATTAATCGGCTCCAGGTACACGTTGCCACGCAGGCGCAGTAGCTGGTCGCGACTCTTGACAATGCTCGTAAGCGCCTCGGAACAGCTCGCCAACTGACGGATACGTTCCTCGAAGGTAGAAGCCATTCGCATGGAACCAAGCCTTACCTCACCGGTCAACTCCATGTAGTCATTTTCGAACGTGGGAAGTTCTATCTCGTAGAACCTGGCACAAGTCGTATCGAGCAAGTCGTTCAGCGAAACAGAAGAGCACCGGTCATTCATCTCTGCGATGCGGTTTGCTCGCTTCAGGAGGGCCGCCACTTCCGGGTTGGAGTCGCCCGCCATGGTCTGCAAGTTCTTGATGTCGTCCTTCAACTTCTGGATTTCTTCGGGACTTTTCACGAAGACGGAAACCGTTGTTCCCTTGCCATCGGAAGCGGTCGCTTCGGTGGAAGGCGCCGGAGCAGGAGCCTCTGTAAACTGCGTCGGAGCAGGTGCAGGCGCTGCAGCGGGTTGTGCAGCCGGGGCCGCAGTGGCAGGTTGTTGCGAGACGGGATCCTGGGCAAACGCGAATGATACCGCAAACAAGCCCAGAAGCATTTTCCATTTATAAAACATGGTTTGGCGCTCCGTTATAAACTTTTTGTAACATGAATATATATTTATACGGAATACAAATGTTAACCATCCACCTAATTTGGTTGTAAAAAAGGCGGGGAAAAAGGAATTATTTACCTGTCAGGCGATTTTTAGCCAAAAATTCTGGTATAAAGTCCCGGCGCAAACTTCTCGATATAGCCCATCGCCAAGATAAACACGATTACCGCGGGCAGAATCCACTTGAAATAGAAGCAGAGCACGGGATTCGTGGGAATGTTGAAGCCTTTGCCGAAATTCGCCTCGGTGAGGAAGTTCTTCTGCTTCCAGCCGAACCTGTGGTTACAGAAAAGCACAAACACGAGTGCACCCAGCGGCAAGAGCGTGTTGGACACGAGGAAGTCTTCCAGGTCGAGCACGCAGCTGCCCGCACCGAAAGGCTCGAAGCCAGAAAGCACGTTGAACCCGAGCGCGCAGGGCAGCGATAGCAGTATAATCGCAACAAAATTGAACTTCACCGCCTTCGAGCGTTCCACCCCGTGGGCATCTATCCAGTAGGCAATGATGTTCTCGAACACGGCAACGAGCGTAGAGAGCGCCGCAAACGAGAGGAACAGGAAGAACGCCGCACCGCAAATACGACCCGCAGGCATCTGCGCGAACACGTTCGGGAGCGTCGCGAAAATGAGGCCGGGGCCCGCACCGGGTTTCACCCCGAAGGCAAAGCAGCTCGGGATGATGATGAGGCCCGCAAGGAGCGCTACCGCAGTATCGAGCAGGCAGATGTTCGCCGCCTCTTTCGGGAGGCTGTGGGTCTTGCCGATGTAGCTTCCGAAAATGGTCATGGAACCGATGCCGATACTGAGCGTAAAGAACGACTGGCCGAGAGCGGCGAAGAGCACCTTCCCTATTCCAGCCTCCTTCAGTTTCGCGAAATCGGGCTTGAGGTAGAATTCCAGGCCCTCGCCCGCACCCGGGAGCGTAAGCACGCGCACCACGAGCAAGAGCATTATAAACAGGAGGGCGACCATCATTATCTTGGTGACGCCTTCCACGCCACGCTTCACGCCGAGCGCCACGATAGAAAGCCCGAGGAACGTAGCGACAATCATCCAGAAGCAGAGAAGCGGCCCGTTGCCGAGCATCTCTCCAAACGCGGCGCCCACCTGTTCGGGATTCATTCCCATGAGGTCGCCCATGGTGACCATGCGATAGAAGTAGTAAAGCATCCACCCGGTGACCGTGGTATAGAACATCATAAGGAGGTAGTTCCCCACAATCATCGGGATACCCGCATAGTGCCACTTGTGGCCAGGCTTTTCAAGCACATTGAATGCCCTGCCTACCCCCCGCTGGGCTGCGCGACCCACGGTAAATTCCATCACCAGAATCGGGAAACCGAAAATCAGCAGGAACAGCAGATAAATTAATATAAACGCGGCACCGCCGTACTGGCCCGTGATAAACGGGAACCTCCAGACGTTACCGAGACCAATGGCACAGCCCGCTGCAACCAGGATAAATCCTATCCGGGAACCAAATCCTTCGCGATTGTCACTCATTTCTTGTTCACACCGTCAAGGTCTGCATACTGGCCGTAAAGGCCGTTCACCGGAATATACCTGCGGCTACCGTCCGCGGCAATGATAATGGCGACACCCTGCACGTAGCCAAGCCACTTCTTGAGGTCTTCGTACGCCTTGAAGTCAACCGCCTGCTTCGTGAGGTAGGCCGTAAGCGGAGCCACAACCATATCGTGCGATATCATGATACCGATGCGGTATTCCGGCGGGAAAGCGGGCAGAATGTACTGGGTCAGGAGCGCAACGCTCGTTTCCGTAAGGTCGTTGAACGTATCCGTGTATTCGCCCTTGTACATCCAGCTGGCAAACACCTTGAGCTGGTTGGTCTCGAAATCTTCGGCAGCATGCAGGTCCAGGAGAGAATCGTTCTTCACGTAGCCGCCACCCGCAAGTTTCTGCACGACGGTGCTCACGAACTGCGTTGTATCGCCGCCACGGCCCGCAAAGATATTCTTGGCGGTCGATTCGGTGCGCACAAAGTCAGAATGGGCGTAGAATATGGGGTCTGTCGCATTGACAGCCGCAATCATCGCGCCGAGAGTCTGGCACTGGTTCACGCCGGTCATGTGGAGCGGAGTTTCACGCCCCGTGGAACTGCCACGGCGGGCATGGCGCAGCACAAAGACGACGCGTTCCGTAGGCTGGACTGCGGCAAGAACTTCGGCAAGGGGCAAGAGAGTGCCATTGGCCGCACTAGCCTCGACAAACGGGGCATCCTTCGCGATTTCTTCTTCGAGGGTACCGGGAGTATAGCCACCGCCCTGGGGAGGCACATCCACTTCGGCGCTACTTTCAGGAGCAACGACTGCGGATGAGGACTGCGGGTCGGTCGCCTGCGATACGGGAGCATCGCCCGAGCTGGACGGCACGGAACTGTCCGAAGACGTGGTGACCGGACCCTCCGCAGAGGACTGCGGTGCACTGGGAAGCCCATCAGAGCCATCATCGCCACAGGCGGTAAGGAACATCGTGGCCACTGCACAACCGAAGAGAACTTTCAGGAACGGAGTTTTCATAATAATTTCCCGTGAAATCGTTTTTTCAAAATATAATAGAAATTTGGGCAATGGCGCCAGGCGAAAGCCGTTTTTTCTATATTTAGCGCCGCAAATATCGCGCGATAAGCGTGCGAAAACAGTGCGGAAACGAAAATGAGCGAAAACTACAAGTACGGTTTTGTCACAGATATCGAGAACGAGGCCTTCGAGAAGGGCCTGAACGAAGATATCATCCGGAGAGCCTCCAAGCTCCGCGGCGAACCGCAGTTCATGCTCGATTTTCGCCTGAAGGCCTACGAGAAGCTCAAGACCATGGAGCAGCCGAACTGGGGCGAGTTGCATTTTGCACCGGTGGACCTGCAGGACATCGTCTATTACTCCGCCCCGAAGACCAAGAAGAGCCACGAAAAGATTGAGGACGTTGACCCGGAGTTGCTAGCCACCTTCGAAAAGCTCGGCATTCCGCTGGACGAACAGAAGCGACTTGCCAACGTGGCCGTGGACGCGGTCTTTGACTCAGTGAGCATTTACACCAGCCACAAACGCAAGCTCATGGAAATGGGCATTTTGTTCTGCAGTATCAGCGACGCCATCAAGGAATACCCCGAACTCATCGAGGAATACCTGGGAAGCGTGGTACCCGCGGGCGACAACTATTTTGCGGCTTTGAACAGCGCAGTCTTTGGCGACGGGAGCTTCGTGTACATCCCGCCTGGAGTCAAGTGCCCGATGGACCTTTCCACCTACTTCCGCATCAACAACAAGGAAGCGGGCCAGTTCGAACGCACCCTGATTATCGCCGACGAAGGCGCGAGCGTGAGCTACCTCGAAGGTTGCACCGCGCCAGAATATTCGAGCAAGCAGTTGCACAGCGCCATCGTGGAACTCGTGGCGAAGGACAACGCAAGCATTAAATATTCGACCGTACAGAACTGGTACGCGGGCGACCGCGAGACGGGAGCCGGTGGCGTGTACAACTTCGTCACGAAGCGCGGAAAGTGCGCGGGCAAGAACAGCCGCATCAGCTGGACGCAGGTCGAAACAGGTTCCGCCATCACATGGAAGTACCCGAGCTGCGTGCTGCTGGGCGACAACTCCGTCGGTGAATTCTACAGCGTTGCCCTCACCAACGGGCACATGCAGGCCGATACCGGCACCAAGATGATCCACATCGGCAAGAACACCAAGAGCACTATCATTTCGAAGGGCATCAGCGCCGACTACTCCAGCAATGCCTACCGCGGCGAAGTGAGCATCCGCAAATCCGCCACTGGCGCCCGGAACTACACCCAGTGCGACAGCATGCTCGTGGGCACAAAGAGTGCGGCTCACACGTTCCCCTACATCACGGTTGCTAACGCCAGCTCCACCACGGAACACGAGGCCACCACCAGCCGCATCAGCGAAGACCAGCTGTTCTATTTCGAGAGCCGCGGCATCAAGCGCGAAGACGCCATACAGGCGATGGTGGGCGGATTCTGCAAGGACGTGTTCAAGGAACTCCCCGGCGAATTCGCGACCGAGGCAAGGCAGTTGCTGACGCTGAAGTTGGAACATAGCGTCGGATGACGTCACACGCTTGCACCTTCGGTGCTGCGGTATGACGAAGGTAGGGAAAAGAGAGTAGATACACTTGCCTTGCTTCGCAAGGCTGCGGTATGACGTAGGTAAAGTATGATCGTCGAAGAATTGAACAGCCTTTTCGAGGCACAGGGCAAAAAGCGCTGGCAAGTCGCCAACACGACCGCGAAGGAACGCATCGCGAAATTGAAGGCGCTCCGCAAGGCGATTGTAGACCGCCAGCAGGAATTCTACGACGCCGTCTGGGAAGACTTCCACAAGCCGCAGCTCGAAGCCTGGCTCTGCGAAATTTTCCCCGCGCTTGCAGAAATCGACGACGCGATTGCACACCTCCCCGACTGGATGGAAGACAAGCCCGGGCGCTGGAGCTGGCTGTTCCCGCTCAACCGGAGCGCAAGCCATTTCGAGCCGAAGGGCCGCGTGCTCATCATGGCTCCCTGGAACTACCCCTTTTTGCTGTTCCTCTCGCCCATCACCGCAGCCATTGCCGCGGGGAACGTCGTCATCGCGAAACCGAGTCACAAGACGCCCCGCGTAAGCGCCGTTCTCGAATCGATTATCGCAGACGTATTCGAGGAGGACGAAGTCGCCGTCGTGCAGGGAGCCGGAACGGAAATCGGAGACCAGTTGCTCGCCCTCCCCTTTGACCACGTGTTCTTTACCGGGAGCCCGGAAGTCGGCGCGCACGTCGCGGAATGTGCCGCGAAGGTCCATGCAAGCATTACGCTGGAACTCGGGGGAAAATCTCCTGCCTTTATCCTCGAAGACGTGAATGTCGCGGATGCCGCCCGGAAAATCGCCTGGGGCAAGTGCCTGAACGCAGGCCAGACCTGCATTGCGCCGGACTACGTGCTTTGCCCGCACAGACTCGTGCAACCGTTCGCCGATGCCGTTGCAGACAACATAAAGAAGATGTATGGCGATACGGAAGAAATCCGCCGCAATTGCGAGAACTTCGTGCACATCGTCGAGAGCCACGCTACTGAACGCCACAAGGCATTAATGAAGGACGCTGTTGAACGTGGCGCTAAGGCCGTCATCGGCGGTGCGGATTATTGCGATATCGCGGGCAGGTACACGCCTGCAACCGTACTTACCGGCGTCACGCCCGAAATGGACATCATGCAGAGCGAAATTTTCGGGCCCATCCTCCCGATTGTCGCCTACGATTCACTCGAAGAAGCTATTGCGTTTGTCCAGAGCCGCCCGAAACCGCTTGCACTTTACATCTTCGGGCGCAACGAGAAGGCGATCGACCGCGTGCTGCGCGAAACCACCTCGGGTTCCACCTGCGTGAACCACTGCATTTTGCAAATCGAGAACCTCTCGCTACCCTTCGGGGGCGTAGGCATGAGCGGCACCGGCAATTACCACGGGTTTTACGGGTTCAAGACGTTCAGCCACGAAAGGAACGTGATGCACCAGGGCGTTTTCGACCCCATGCAGTTCTTCTACCCGCCCTACCACAAAGAAGGCGACAAGGGCTTCCGCGCAAAAATCCAACGGATTGCAAAGAAAATACTGGGGTAAGCCTCAAGAACTACCCAAAAATAAAAGCCGCTTTTACTATATTTATGCATATGAGTGAATATTTGCATAAATCCAGCATCGGCCCCGTAGAGCCGAAGGACTTCGTCAAGGACTATGGCGAGGCCGGTTTTGTGCTGGAAAACGGAAAGACGCTCCCCGCGCTCAACATCCGTTACGAGACATACGGCAAGCTGAACGCCGCCGCCGACAACGCGGTTTGGGTCTGCTCGCCCTTGACCGCCGACGCACACGCCGCCGGCTGGTACACCGAAAGCGACAAGAAGCCCGGCTGGTGGGACGAACTCATCGGCCCCGGCAAGGCAATCGACACGGACCGCTTCTTTGTGGTCTGCAGCAACATTTTGGGCGGGTGCAAGGGCACTACGGGCCCCGCAAGCGTGAACCCGCGCACGGGCAAGCCCTACGGCAGCACATTCCCCACCATTACCATCGGCGACATGGTGCACGCCCAGAAGGAACTCGCCGACGGGCTTGGCATCAAGGAATTCTACTGCGTCATGGGCGGCTCGATGGGCGGCTTCCAGGCGATGAAGTGGGCCATCTACTACCCCGAGCAGGTCAAACGAATCGTGATTATCGCAAGTTCGCCGCGCTTCTCGAGCCAGGCACTCGGTTTCGAAGTCGTGGCCCGCGACGTGATTACGCAGGACCCGAACTACAACAACGGCGATTTCTACGGTGAAGGTGTCGCAAAACCCGACGTGGGCCTCGCGAACGCACGCAAGCTCGCGCATATCACCTACCTCAGCGCCATCGGCATGGAACAGAAGTTCAAGCGTGCGCAGGCGCAGGAGAACAAGAGCCACGCCGTCACGTACTCCACGCCGTTCGACCTAAACCTGCCTATCGAAAGCTACCTGCGCTACCAGGGCAAAAAGTTCGTGGACCGCTTTGACGCGAACAGCTACCTGCACATCGCGCACGCGACCGACGCTTTTGACCTCGAAACCGAATACGGCAGCATCGAGAACGCCTTCAAGGACATCAAGGCCGAAGTGCTGAACGTGAACCTTTCCACCGACTGGCTGTTCCCGCCGCACGAGAGCCGCCGCATCACGAGCGCACTCCTGAACGTGGGCAAGAAGGTGACAAGCCTCGAACTCGACACGCAGTTCGGGCACGACGGATTCCTTATCGAAGTGGGCGAACTCGGCAAGGCCGTAGGCCGCTTCCTCGATTCAAAGATTATCCCGCAGCAAGGCACGCAGGCCGTTCCCGTTTTCCACGAAGAGAGCGACTTCAAGCTGCTCGGCAAGCTCGTGAAGGAAGACAGCCACGTGCTCGACCTCGGTTGCGGCAGTGGCGACCTGCTCGACTTCCTCATCCAGAAGAAGAACGTCACGGGATTCGGCATCGAGAAGAACATCACGGGAATCCTCGACTGCCTCGAGAAGGACGTGCAGGTCATCCAGCGCGACCTCGACGACAAGGGAATCTCGGACCTGAAGGACGGAAGCTTCGACTACGCGATTATCAACCGCACCATCCAGGAAATCCGCGACCCGGTGGCACTCCTAAACGAACTGTTGCGCGTCGCAAAAAAGGCCATCGTCACGTTCCCGAATTTCGGGCACTGGACCACCCGCGGAAGCCTCATGCTCCACGGTCGCATGCCCAAGTCCAAGGAACTGCCGTACGAATGGTACGACACGCCGAACATCCGCCTTTTGACGGTAAAGGACTTCTACACGCTCTGCAAGAAGGAAGGGTTCAAGATAGAGAACATCAACTTCCAGAGCGACCATACGCTGAGTAAGGTCCTTTCCGCATTCGGACTCAAGAACTTTGGCGCAGAACACGTGATTGCCACTATTTCGAAGGTTTAGACATGTCGATTATTTCCATGACAGGGTTCGGCAAGAGCGAATCCACACTGAACGGAACCACCTGCGTTATCGAAGTGCGCAGCGTGAACAGCCGTTTCCTCGAAATTTCAAGCAAGATTCCTAAAAACTTCGCCTACCTCGAAAACGACCTCAAGGCCCAAATCAAGGACAAGCTGGCCCGCGGCTCGGTGAACCTCTCCATCACACTCGGCGAAGGCGCTGTCGGGAATATTCCCGTATGCTACAACGAAACGGCGGTAAGCAAGTTCGTGGAAATCACCAAGGCCATGCAGGCAAAGCACGGCATCGCAGGCGAAATCACGCTCGACCACATTCTCGCCATCCCCGAAGTACTGCAATTTACCGATGCCGGCGCCGATAACGAGGCCTGGGAAAACCACCTGAAGAAAGAACTTTCGAAGGCGCTGGACGGCGTTATCGCCATGCGCGAAAAGGAAGGCGCGAATCTCGCGGCCGACCTCACAAAGCGCGTTGCCCACCTAGAAGACGTGCTCGCGAAAATCGAGGTGCTGGACCCGCAGCGCATCGACACATGGAAGGTCAAGTTCAAGGAACGCATCGACAGCCTGATGAAGGATAGCGAAATCGACGACGTGCGCCTGTTGCAGGAAGCCTGCATCATGGCAGACAAGCTCGACATCCACGAAGAAATCACGCGGTTCCACAGCCACAACAAGCTGTTCCTGGATGCCCTCAAGAAAGGCGGCGCGCAGGGCAAGAACCTCGGGTTTATCCTTCAGGAAATGGGCCGCGAGGCGAATACCCTCGGGACAAAATGCCAGAGCGCAGAGATTGCGGCGCTTGCCATCGAACTCAAGAACGAAATCGAGTGCATTAGGGAGCAGAGCCTCAATATTGCATAGAAGATGCCCGCCTTTTCGTCCACAGAGTGGATAACTCAACTAAGGCAATAAATTGCCAAGTTTCGTATAGCGGGCATGACATTATGCGGGCATGACATTACGCAGGCGCGCTTCGTTAGCGCGCTTTATTTTTTGGAAGTCTTCTTCTTGTCCTTCATCTCGACGCGGCGGCTACCCGCACGCAGGCGTTCCCACGGTGCAAAGGATGACACCGGAACGAGGAACACGAAGAACCACACGACAAACAGCAGGTACCTGAGAATGCCGTAAATGACGTTCGCCTTCCCGAGCATATCGATGGTTATCGCCGCCTCGAGAAGCAATGCCCCCACAATCACGGGCACAAACAACTGCTTTGCAGCCTCCACAATGGCACCGTTCTGCGGAGCGCCCGCCCCGAGATGCTTACCCGCTACAACGGCAAACGCCATCGCACTTGCAAAACCGAATGCCGACTGCACGCCCCATACCAGGTTCATGGGCTCTTCCGCTGGCCACGGGATGGCGGTCAGTATCGCGCACAGGAAAAGCCACGCCAGCGCAAACGGGAATAGCACGCAAGCTACGGACAACTTTGCAAACAGGAGCAACAGGAGCGAAACAAGTGCGAGAATTCCATACATCGGGAGGGCAAGATCCTCGCTACCGCCCATCACCATGAGCGCACCGCCCAGGAGTGCGGCAGAAACAACCGAAGCGATACCGGCACGGGCCCCGCCAAAAACGATAAACATAACTAAGCCCGCAAGTGCTGCAACTGCTAGGTACTGCGAAGACGCCCAAAAACCTTGGACATTATCAATACCGGCAAGCCACATGCCAAGCCCCTCGGAAGCGGCTATCGGGAGTCCGACAAGGAAATCCCACGACTTTGCAAGTACAGTTACCGTCACAATGACCATGACCACTACCGCAATAAGGCGGACGCGGAGCATCAGTTCCAAAAAGTTCTGTACCTTGCCCGGTTTTTCACGCAAATCCATCAATTACCTCGATATTAATAGTTTCTGTTTCTTGGTCCACGTCTTGGACTTCAAATCTGCAGTCGCCGAGACCTCGTTACGCACAACATAATGATAAAGCCCGTTGGCGAGAAGTCTTCCGTGATTATCGCGGCCGTCCCAGTGCGTCACGCCCGAAACGGCATCCTTGATGACCTTCACCAAACGGCCATGCTGATTGTAGATAAAGATATTTACCGTAGATTCACGCCCCACCGCAAGATTCTTGAAGTAGAACGTGGTTCCCTTCTTGCCCACCGGATTCGGAACGTTGAACACGTCGGCAAGGCCGGACTTGAGATCTTCTGTAATTTCCAGGTTCAGCGTCTTCACGGCAGTATTGCCCAGCACGTCGAGGGCACGGACCCTGAAGGTGTATTTCCCCTCCGGGTACGATTCCGCAGTGAACGACTTGTGAACTACCGCCCGCTTCGAGGACTGCTCCAGATACGGGTACGGATGGTAGGGATATTCGATTCCCTCGACCTCGAGCGATATACCCTCATCTGCATATTCGCGGAAATCAAGCGCCGTAGAATCTTCGATAATCACTTGCAAACATGCGGGAGACTGCAGGCGCACCGTCTGCCCGTCGGCATACGAGTTTTCCGAACCCTTCGCAAAGCAGTTCTGGATAGAAATTGTCGGAGGGACGGTATCCTGTATGGAATCCGCATACGCAGAGAAACCGGAGATGGTAATGCCGCCCGCCCTGTAACGCCCGATAGCACGTTCGTCGCTGGAATACGCCCATGCAGTGAGCTCCACCGCCGTATCACCAAACGAAATCTTGCGCGGGGTTATGAATTCCGTCTCGTAGCGGCCTCCCGTTACCGGCACCTTCTCGGAATACACCAGCGTGCCATCGTACACCACCTCGAGAGAATCCTCCGGATGCTCGGGGTCACCCAGGAACAGGTTCTTGTTCCGGCGGCTTTCTCGCATGGAAAGTTCTATCACGCCATTATCCATTCCCGAAACGGAACCGGAAAGTTTTACCTTGTCAAGCGCCTTGAGCGTATCGATTTTCTGGTCGAGCGTTACCTTGAACCCGTTACTCAGTATTTTTATCACGGGCTCGCCGATAAGCACATAGTGCTCGTTATTATAACGTTGTCTGTACAGGCTTGCATTGTTCAATGAGGTCAACTGTTCCGCATTCGTATTTTTAGCCCGCATAAAGGCCTCGCCTATCGTAATGCCGTCGTTACGGAGCAGGTTGAACACGAAGTTCTTACCGAACTTTTCATTGTTTGTCGCAAACGTCTCACGAGCAGCGCCCACCGAGGCAATGGAGCCCGCCGATTTCGCAACAACGAATTCCTCGGAAAGCGAGCGCTTGATACCCTCGTCGAAACGACCCACGATGCAGGAGAACGAATTGAGAATCGTGTAGCGGCCCGTATTCGAAATTCTGGAGAGGTAGCTGGGCTTGAGCAGGCCTTCTGCCGCCCAGTCCGTCTTGGAACCGTGCCCGAAATACGTCGTCATCAGGGCGCCCTGGTTCAGCACGTT
Source organism: Fibrobacter sp. UWR3 (assembly GCF_900143055.1). Taxonomy (NCBI): domain Bacteria; kingdom Pseudomonadati; phylum Fibrobacterota; class Fibrobacteria; order Fibrobacterales; family Fibrobacteraceae; genus Fibrobacter; species Fibrobacter sp. UWR3. Next base: position 49,071 of record NZ_FRCW01000006.1, read on the forward strand.
CAGCAAATCTTCGGTGGCGGCCTTCTTCTGGCCCGCGGCATCTTCCTTGTAGTCAAGCAGGTAAACCTTCTTTTGGCTCCAGTGGTAGTTGAGTTTTTTCGCGAGCGAATCGATGGAACGGGAAAGCCCTTCCTGCAACGTGGTGTGCCCGGTCCTGTCGACCCCCGTACCGTTCTTCGCGTCGTCCGCCGTCAGCAGCAATGTATTGCGCCATTCGGAATGGTCGAACCGGCCCACCATATCGTAGTCCTTCGCCTTCTCGAGATACGCGGAAAATTCAACGGGAGTACTTATCGGGAGTCGCCCGACAGCCAAGTCCAGGTCGTAGAAACCGGTACGCACCATCTCGCCCGAATCGAGCACGGCAAAGAAATCCTCCGTGACGTTATCTTCCATCTCGAAAGGCGGCATGTAGTTCTTGCCCAGCTTTTCCTTGATTCCGCGATAGTCGAAATGTCCCGTACCGACAAGCAGCACAAACCGGAGATCGGGGCACACGGAATGCGCGTAGGAGATGTAGTTCCTTAGGGCAACCGGCGATGCAGAACCGCCCGTATAGTGGCGATAAATATCCTCGACATTCACTACAGTCGTCGCATACGAGGCTATAGCCTTCCCTTCCGAACGGAATCGGCCCAAGGCAACAGCGCCTTCGATAAACTCAGGTGCAGAAATTATGAGGTATTCCGTCTTCGAGTTGATTTTCGCGACATCGAAAAGAAGGTCATTCGATTCTTCGGTCAGGCCCTCCACGCGAACAGCGGTCCTGTACGTGCCGTTTCTGTAGGCAAGGTACCTCACGTCTTCGGACGCACTCACGCTATCGAGCGCATAGCCACCCTCGCTCGCAAGCACGCCCACAGGTTGCATGTTGCGGAACTTGAGCAGGCTCACTCCACTTGGAACCGGGAGGCGAACCAGGCCAGATACGCGGCCCGGCAGGAACCATTCCGCACTGTCGACCACCGGGTTCCACTGGTAAGCAATCGTATAGCCGTCAAAGCGGTCGTACTGCCTCGAGTTCGGGAGCATCGTCAGCTGGAACCTGTTGCCAGAATCCTCTAGCGGGACACCCGCCACCTGCATGGTCCCGTAGGCGACAAGCTTCATATCCGCATCGGAATAGGTTTTCCCGTTGACGGAGAAATTGTAGCGGATTTCCTTCATGCGTTCCAGCATGCTCGATGTCGAAAGCATCACGCTCGGAATCTGGTCCTTTTCGCGCTCCACGAACGAATCCCAGATGGAGCGGTGCGGGAAATACGATACCTGCAAAAGAGTTTTCCCGCCTTCAATGCGGCCCGGAAGGCTAGAAAGATGCGCCATCCCGATATCGGACTTGACTGCAGTATCGAGGCGGCAGTTCCAGTGCCAGAACCATTCCTTGCCCGAAGATTCTTCCCACTCGATTCCCTTGCCGTAATACGTGTCGCGAAGCCGCACATCCTTTTCAGCACGCACGTAGCGCATCAACGGAACATCCTTCGCAGAGCCCCTGTACGCGGGGAGAGTCTTCGAGAGGCGCAGCGCATCGCCCGAGCCATTCCACCCCAGCTGGAAATACTGGTAGAACGAATACGGCGAAACGGAATGGTAGTAGACGCTATCTTCAAGTTTCCATATCGACGTGCCATAACCGACAAACACGATTGTATCGCCATCATCGAACGTTCCGTTGGCGGGCCCCGAACCGCGCTTGGAGTGGTCACGGATTTCTATGGGAATTTCAAAGAGATGCGCGGGAGCGACATCGCGAGAACCGGGAACCACTGCAGGCAGGGTATCGGCAGATGCACCATACAGCCTGAGCTTTTCGACAGGAATGCCGTTCAGGCTATCCTGCATCGTGTACGGGAGGGCGTTGTGGATTGTCCTGTAATCCACCGCATAGAGGCCGTCTTCGCTGTGGGTTGCCACATCCTTGTCGCCCACAAGGAAGCGCGCAAGGAAATGCACGTCGGAAGGACCGACCGAAGCAGTACGCCGGAGCGACTTGCGGAACACATTCTGCGACACGCCAAAGCGAGCGGCACCATTCGTGTTTACGACCCGCGAGAGGGCGCGCTTTCCGGGATTTACGCCCGAACCAACCATGGAGAAATCCACCTCCAGGCGGAAATCCTTGCGCAGCCTTACCGAATTGCCGAAGCGCTCGTACAGGGGCACGCGCACGTCCACCATCCAGAGGCCGTCCTTCAAGAACGGGGCAGATGCCCTTACCGGCGAAAACTTGAGGGTTGCTCCCTCGCAGTAAGATGCCCCCAACGGGATGGTCTTCTTGACGGAAACGGACACCCGGGGCCTTGCACCCGCGGGGATAGCCACGCGGTACGTGCGGTAAGGCACATCACTTGAATCGCCAAGCGTCGCATTTTCCGGGACAAAACGGCTTCCCGGAACCGCCTCGCCCAGTTCGTCGATACACCCGTAAACCGAGGCATCGAGCACCTCGTCGTCTGCAACAAAGCGCGAGCGGGAATCCTCCACCACGTTCATGGCGAAAGAGGCTACAGCCAGGAGCAAAACCGCTATTATGGACGACTTAAACTTCACTTTCTAAAAATACAAAATAGGCACATGAAAGATTACGGGTTCGTGATGACCATTTCGTAAAATCCGTTGCCGTTGGTCTTGAATTCTACCCACTGGCCGCCCACCGCCTTCGTCCGAAATATGGTATAGGACTGCGGGGGCACGCCCTTCTTGAAAATCGCCGTAAGTTCGGCATCCGAAATCATGGCCTTCGCGTTGAACGCGGGCATGTACCAGTGCCACGCCTGCCAGTTGAACAGCGCGCGGGTGGACTGCACGAAGGCACGGAGCATCAGGGCGTACTCGTACTCGAAAAACGCACGGTAGTTGTTTATCTCGTTTTTCTTCTCGACGGTCGTCTTCTTCTCAAAATCGCTGTCAAAGCGAAGCGGGGTCGCATCGGGCTTGGAATAGCTGAAGCGGATGTACTTGTCGTTCGCCGAGACCTTCAGACTCGGCCTGTCCAGATGCACGAACTCGGATGCGCTCACCTGCCGGTAGTCGCGGAACACCACTTCGGGATTCAGCACGCGGTTCATCTCGAGCGGCACGGGCTTGGCATCGAGGGCTTTAAGCTCGTAGAACACCAGCACCTCGCCCGCCCCCTTCGGGAGCAGCGCGCACAGGAGCGGCAACTTACGTTCCGAAAGCACCCACACCATCTTGGGCTTGTTGCTTGACTTGAGCAAAGGGTCCAGCACGCCCATCACGGAGGGGTCGCGGATACCGTTCACGTCCCATTCCATCCAGGTTCCGGGGCCACCCACGGAATCGAGAACCGCAAAGAGGCGGTTCCCGCTGAATTCCGCCTTCGAATCGACCGCGCCCACCAGTTTTGCCGGAGCGGCGTGTACGCAAATGGCGGCTAGCAATAAGAGAAAAACGACACGCATCTAGAATCCGATAGGCTCAAGTAGGCTCTCGTCGAGGCGGGAATACGTCATGCGGTATTCCTTCTCTATCCAATAGAGCGCGAGTTTCCTTGCCGTCCAGTTCTTCTTGACTGCGATGGATTCAATGCCCTTCGTGATAAGCGGAATCGTTTCGGGCAAGTTGAGTTTCCATTCCTTGTCGTCCCATTCGAAAATCATGATGGGCACTTCGGGGCTCTTGGCAAGACCGATGCTCCCGCGATCGTTCTTCACCTTCATGGGGCCAAGCGGCAAGTTGGTGAGCCTGTCGAACATCCCGCTCTTGCTGAGCATCATGAACAGCATGCGGTCCTCGTCGGTGGCCCACAGGTGCTCACGCTCGTAAAGGCGGTAGAGGATAATGGAATAGGCCTCGTAGAACTGGCACGTGTCAATCGCCTCTGCATTGTAGGTACGAGCATGGTTCTCGAGCGTATCGAGCCAGTATTCCGAAGTATCGGTCAGGAAGGCGTAAAGGGTATCTGCGGGGGCACCCTCGCGCACGGCTGCGATAAAGTTGTTGAACATGATTTCGAGCAGGGCCTGCTTATCCTGCTGCTGGCCCTCGTACAGGGCATCCTTCACCTGGGCAGAAACCTCGTTCGAGCCCGAGGCCGCATCCTTGGCTCCGGAATTTTCGGACGTGCCCGCACAGGCGACAAAACCAAGCGCAAGCAGAGCCACAAGCGCCACAACTATTTTATTTTTCAGGTCATGCATCGCGATACCTACCTCAGAATGACATTGGACCAGCTGCTCGCCGCCTGCACCCAGAAGGGTTTCCAGGGGTCTGGCCCGGGCGGGCAACACCGCAACAAGACCAATACCGGAGTCCAGCTGAACCTTCCGCAGTACAATTTAGAAATCAAATCCTGCGAAGCGAGGAGCGCGAAGGAAAATAAGACCCATGCACTGCACCGCATGCAGATGGCGCTTGCCCTGAACGTGCGCGAAACGCCACCAGCTACAGAAATCCCCTTCCCCGGGAGCAACGGGCACATACAGACCAGCAATGCGCTGTTCCCATTGTTCGTGGCACACGTGTTCGACATCATGGCGACCAAGAACGGAGACACGAAGGCTGCGGCACAGGCGTTCGGCATAAGCCCGAGCGCCCTCGTGAAGATACTCAGGCAAGACAAGGCCTGCGCAGAAAAGCTGCAGAACCAGCGCGTTGCCGGCGGGAAGGCGAAACTGAAACTGTAGGCCAGTATTAATTCGCCGGTTTTAAACTGAATTTATCGGTTTTAAACTGAGTTCGTTGGTTTTAAACTGCGCCGGCGATTAATCATATCGATCAACTGCTGATTAGACGCCCGTAAAGGGGCGTTTTTTATTGCTCCAAAAAATTTTTTCGACGATTTGGCTCATTTTCCGTTTTAAACCGTTTTAAGGGTAGGACCACCCAACACAGGAGGTTTTATGAGTCCTACCAAAATGATCAAGAAGGCCGTGTGCACGCTCGCCATGGCCCTGTGCGCAGTCCCGTTCTGGAACTGCGGTTCCGAATCGCCCGAAGGTGCACCGACAGGTTCGCTCGAAGGGAAAACCGCAAGCGTAGCGCTCCGCGTCACCCACGTCGAAGTGCCGCTTATGGACAGCATCGTCGTGGAATGCGTTGGCGCGGATTCGCTCCACCTCACGGCAGGCGCGAAGGACGCACGCTTTGACCTGGACCTTTTCCCGCATGACCACTGGAAGTTCAGGGCGATGCTCTACGCGAACGGGGCGCTGATGCAGAAGGGAGAAATCGAGATGAAGCTCGAGGCCGGCAGCACCGTGGATGTATCTATCCCGATGCACGCCCTCGTCGGCTTCGTGTACGTGGAAATCCCCCTCGGGTTCGGCAACCCGGCGGGTATCGCCTCGGGCACACTCACGCTCGCCTCATCGCAGGCCACGTTCACCTACCCGATGGAAACCTCGGGCCTGAACGCCACCTTCAAGAGCGAGATGCTGGCGCTCGGGCTCGACTATGCGGTTACGCTCTCCCTGCGGGATTCTTCCGGCGTGGAAATCTACAGCATGCTGGACACGCTCCGTATAGACGAGAACACTCCGGTACCGGAACTCTCGATAAACTCCCTCCGGGCCAAGACGAAAATCGCCCTGCAGGTAGCGGACGACGTGGAACTGCAGATTCCGCTCACGCTCCCCGCCACCCGCAGGAAGGCGAAGGAGGGCGACCTCGTGATCAGTGAATTCCTCGTAAATTCAAAAAACGATTCTATCGCCTTCGACTTCGTGGAGGTCTACAACGGGAGCAACGATACACTGCTCATCGGGGACTGTTTTATCGGGAAGACATCCGCCCTCAAGGAATCCGCCGCGATTCGCCCGGTGGAACTGCCTCCCCGGAGGGCGCTTGCTATCGGGAGCGATTCCAGCGAGGTGGTACCCGAGGAGTTCCGGCTGGTGGAGAAGATGCCCGCGTTCAACAAGTCGAATTCCTCGACGGCATCGTCCATCGTGTTCCACTGCGACGGCGATGTGCTCGATTCCGTGTATTACGGGAAGGTGGACAGCCTGCACCTCACCGCAGTGCCCCTGAACAGTTCGTCGGCAACGGTTGCCCGCAGTTCGCAGCTGAACATCGGCGCGTGGGATGACCGCGAGAATCCCGAGAACTGGAGCCTGGGTAACCCGACACCAGGTAAAATATAAAACACGCGCAGTTTATTGCCTGCTATAAACGAAAAGCAGGCCGGCGCGTGCCGACCTGCTTTTAAATCCTATAAAAAATTCAGGGTTAGCCGTGCAGTTGGACTGTCGGCTTTTCCATATCGAACAGGCGGCGCAGGAGTTCGGTCTTGGCCGGGTCGCGCTCGTCGGGGAGCGTGAGCGGCGCCATGTTGATGGCCACGAGAATCGAACCCGGGTAGTTGTTCGCGCACTTGATGAAGTCGCTCGAAGAAACCCCTTCGGTATAGAAGTCCACAACAAACGTATCCCAGTCGTCGTTCTCGATCTGCTCCATGGCCTCGGCCTCGGTCTTCACCGCCTTGAAGAAAGCCCCGACAAGCACGTCGGAAAGCACTTCCAGGCACGCGTTGCGGCGGGCATCGTCTTCTTCCCAAATCAAGATGCGGCGTTCACTGTAGTCGCGGACAACGGGGGCAAGGCCTTCTTCCTCGGGGAAGAACTCCTTCGCTTCCTCGCTCATCTCGTCATCATTTTCAAATTCGTCTTGTTCTTTTGCCATAGTAGCCCAAATATAGTAAACCTGCATGCCAAACGTTGCCATTTCGGGCCATAATTTCTAAATTTGCGCGCAAAAATTACAAACACAGGCAGATTTATGGATCAATCAAAAATCAGAAACGTCGCCATCATCGCCCACGTTGACCACGGCAAGACCACCCTGGTGGACCAGCTCCTCAAGCAGTGCGGAACCTTCCACGAAGGCGAAGAAGTCAACGAACGCGTGATGGACTCCGACAACCTGGAACGCGAACGCGGCATCACCATCCTCAGCAAGAACACGAGCGTCATGTACAAGGGCTACCGCGTGAACATCGTCGATACCCCGGGGCACGCCGACTTCGGAGGCCAGGTGGAGCGCGTTCTCGGTACGGTGGACGGCGTTCTTCTGGTGGTGGACGCATTTGAAGGCCCGATGGCCCAGACCCGCTTCGTGACGCAGAAGGCTCTCGAACTCGGGCTCATCCCCATCGTGGTGGTGAACAAGATTGACCGCGACGGCTGCAACCCGCACGGCGCCCTCGACAAGGTGTTCGACCTCTTCTGCGAGCTCGACGCCAACGAAGAACAGCTCGACTTCGACAAGGTGTTCGGCAGCGGTCGCAAGGGCATCTGCAAGGCCGAGATGGAAGACCCGGACGGCGACTTCAGCATCCTCATGGACAAGATTATCGAGCGCATTCCGGCCCCGAAGGGCGACCCGGCTGCAGAACCGCTCCTGCAGATTGCATCGCTCGAATACTCGACCTTCCTTGGCCGCCTGGCCGTGGGCCGCGTGCAGCAGGGCGTGTTCAAGCCGAACCAGACCTACGCGCAGTCCTTTACCGACGGCACCGTGAAGACGATCCGCCCGCAGAAGATTCTGCGCTACGAAGGCCTTACCCCGAAGCCGGTTGACGAAGCGGGCCCGGGCGAAATCGTGCTTATCGCAGGCCTCGACACGTTCGATATCGGCGATACCATCAGTGCCGCGAACAACCCGAAGCACCTGCCGCGCATCCACATCGACCCGCCGACAATCTCCATGGTTTTCACCGTGAACACCTCGCCCCTCGCCGGCAAGTACGGTGGCAAGTTCATGACGGGTAACCAGCTCCAGGAACGCCTGGAACGCGCCCACATGGCAGACCCCGCCCTCCTCGTCGAGAAGGTCGACGGCGCCTCCACGTTCAAGGTATCCGGCCGTGGCATTTTGCACCTCACGATTCTCGTCGAGAACATGCGTCGTGAACTCTATGAATTCACCATCGGTTCTCCGCAGGTGATTTTCCACAACGACGAGAACGGCAAACTCCTGGAACCGGTCGAAGACTTCAAGGTCGAAGTCCCGAACGAGTTCAGCGGCGCCTGCATCCAGGAAATCCAGCAGCGCAAGGGCGAAATGGTGAACATGGTCACCGACGACAACGACCGCGTGACGCTCGAGTTCATCGTGCCGAGCCGTGGCCTCATCGGTATCCGTCCGCGCCTCCTCTCGCTCTCCAAGGGTTACGCCGTCACGCAGTCCTTCTTCAAGGAATACCAGCCGTACAAGGGCGAAATCCCGACACGCATCAACGGCGTGCTTATCGCGAAGGAACCGGGCGAAGCCGCCAGCTACGCGCTCTCCAACCTGGAAGACCGCGGCTACCTCATCATCGGACCGGGTGCGGAAGTTTATCCGGGCATGATCGTGGGCGAACACAACCGCGACGTCGATATCATCGTGAACGTCACGAAGGGCAAGCACCTCACCAACATGCGATCCAAGTCCGCTGACGACATGATCCAGCTGACCCCGTACCGCCGCATGACTTTGGAAGAATGCGTCACCTTCATCAACGAAGACGAATGCATCGAAGTCACACCGGAAATCCTCCGCCTTCGCAAGACCGAGCTCGACCCGATCAAGAGAAAGCAGATGTCCAAGAAGCCGGCCGAAGATGATGACTAATTGATGTCATCCCCGCGCAGGCGGGGATCTTCCATTCAAAAGCCCCGCAATGCGGGGCTTTTCTTGTAACTGCTAGTCCTATACCAAGAACCCGAGACGCCCTTCCCCGCTCTGGAGGAACTCGTCCATGTAGTTCTTTGCTATCTGGCATGCTTCCGGCAGGTCGTGCCCGAGCGCCACGTTCGCTAAAATTGCAGAACTCAGCACGCAGCCCGTTCCGTGCTTTCCCTTGCCGGGGAGCCGCGGACTCCTGAACTTGCACAGTTCGTCCTTGTACCACAGCGTATCGATGGATTCCTTGCCACGCGCGTGCCCGCCCTTCAGGAGTACTGCGAAATCCTTGCCCAACTCGACATACCCGCGCGAAGCCGCAAGCCCCAGGCCCAGGTACGCAAATTCGTCCTGGTTCGGGGTCACGAGGTCAATCGACTTCATTACAGGCAGGAACTCGTCCAATTCCGCATCGCGCATAAAGTGGAACCCCGCACTCGCCGAAGCAATCGGGTCCCACACGATAAACGCGTTCGGAGATTCATTACGGACAAATTCAACAATCCGCTTCAGGATTTTTGCCTTTTCCACGAGCCCGATTTTCACGTAATTGAACTTGTGCTTTTTATAGAGCGTCGCAAGTTGTGCCTCGATGCGGTCCCAGATGACCCAGCCCGGGGCAACAAACTCATCTTCGTTCTGCTCGGTTAGGGCCGTGCACACCGCCTGGCCGTACACGCCAAAGTGCGCCATCGTCTTGATGTCGGCAAGCAGGCCTGCACCCGCACTTCCGTCGAAGCCGGCCACAGTAAGCGCATATTTCATTTTTTTACACGACATACTAACAAAATAAAAAAATTAAGTATCTTATGCTAATTCTTTTTTAGAAAAACAACCTCGCTTATACGCCCCTCTCCCCAAACTTCCCATATGGCTCTGTCGGGCCAGACCGTACTTTTGGGTCGAAACTGCGAAAACGCTGCGAAAATGACCCTCTGGCTCTGTTAGGCCAGGCCGTATAGCTGCGAACATGCTGCGGACCGCCGAATGACCATTTCAGCGTAAAAACATCGGTCATGCAGCCGAAAAACAGTTTTGGAAGGGCTTACGGAATGAGGATTTTTTGCTAGCCGAGGTCGAAGTAGTTGGCGTCGCCGGTGCTGAACGCGCAAAGATAGCGGCTCCCCATGCCCCAGTTGTCAAAGACCGTCATGTAGAAGAACCCCTGGTCGTCGAGCATGCGCAAAAGGAAGTCTGCACCGAAGAGGCCAAGCAATCCGTGCGACTGCTTGAGGAATGCCAGCTGATCAAAAAGGACGCCAGCGGCAAGTACGTGCTCACCGAGAGCGCCATCACCACCGGCGACCGCACCTCAAAACTCGCCCTGCGCGGCTTCCACCAGCATTGCCTAAAGCTCGCCGCCGACAAGGTGTTCCAAATGCAATTCGCCCTGTTCCAAGTGGGCGGTAAAAAGTAATTCCCTAAAAACCAAAAGGCAAAAGGCCTCCACACGGAGGCCTTTTAGCACTTCTAAAAAAACTACTTCAGAACAATGCGCTGGACTTTAAGTAGCACCCTGCCGACGGTCACGCGCACCACGCGGGCGCCACTGCCCAGGCCCGAAAGGTCGAACCGTCCTTCCGCCCCGTCAAAGCCGTAGCGGGTCAATTCGTTGCCTTGCAAGTCGAACACGCGAAGCGTCTTTGCCCCAGCGCTCGGGGCTCGCACATTGAGCACACGCCCATCGAGGTCCAGCGAACACGCCGCATTCAGCGAGACTTCCAAAATCGCGGTCGTCGAGGAGTCCCCCTCCATCGAGGAACTGCTGGAGGAAATCGGCCACCAGACCATGCTGGAACTGCTCGAAAGTTCGGCCACGCTGCTCACCGGCTGCACACTACTGGAACTTCTCCACACACTAGTACTGCTGGAACTTGCCACCGCCCAGCTGCTGGAGCTCACGACACTTGCACTACTACTGCTCACTGGGGCAACGCTACTGCTGCTCGCCAGTTCCGGGCAGCTGTTCACGCCCACCGACTGCTTTGTGGAGAAGCAAACCCGGTCTTTGCCGGACTTTAGCATGTTGTACACGTTGTAGCGGCTCGAGAAGGTGGCCATGGTCCTGCGCGGCGGATTCGAGGCGCTGAACTGCTTTGTACCCGAATTGCTTCCGCTGCCAACGAGCGTCGCCGCAAGCGTGTAACGCCGAGCATCGCCCTTGTTGGGGAAGTAGTCCCAGGCATCACTGGTGTAATTGACATACCAAATGTACACGCCGGTCTCGGCGCTTTTGTTGTCAAAGTCGGTGCCCGAGATTTTGGAGTCCCAGCCAATGCCGGGGCGATACTCGATCACATAGAATTCATCCTGATTCGAGGGGTTGGTAATGGAGTACGCCTTGTTCGCATCGATGTTCGGCAAAACATAAACGTCGTCCGATTCCTTAAGCTCCTCGATTTTCATCCAACCCATGGATTCCCTCTCAAAGGCACTGTACTTGGGAGGCTGACGCCCCAGTCCCCCCGTATTGTAACTATAACCGTTGTACATACCCTGGGTCATTACATCGTACGGCGATGGCCCAGGGACCCATTCATCCTCGTAGTTCGAATAAAAATCGGGCAGCCCAAGCACGTGGCTAAATTCATGGGTCATGACGCCAATGCCATTGTTCGCGCCGTCGTCCGCCAGCTGCGCAATCAAAAAATACCGTTCGAACTTGTAGCCGTTGTACTTGGTATAGCGGTCATAGACCGAGTACCAGTACATGTGCCCCCACATACCCGTATTTTTTTCGGGCCCGGCCATCACAATGCCAAAACCGTCTATCACCTTGTCGCCATCAGCGTCGTATTTGTTGAGATTGGCGTCGCCTATGGCGGCAGCGCCCGCCTTGACAACCGCCTTCACAAAAGAACCCTCATCGGAGCCCGCCGATGCCATATTGACATTAACCTTCACGGGGACCATGTCGAACGTCGGCCTAAAAATATTATTCGACGATACCTTGAAGTAGTCACGAATGCTGCCGTAATGGGAGTCCTCGGAATAGCCTTCCTTGTTGCACTGGTCGTTGTAAGCAGCGACCTCGGCATCCGAGAAGGTGCGCTCATCGGTTCCGTCGTTCGAGGACACCAAAAAAACGGGGAATCGGACTTCCCCCTTGGTAAAGGTGAGCGGTTCGGGGCGGTACATCACGGGCACCGAAGACTCCTGCGCAGGCACCTTGTGGTTCAACCTGAACCCTTCCATAAGGCGCTTTTGCTGGTCGGGGTAAGCATCTGGATGCTTTTCGCGATGCCTAGCGAGCATCTTGTAAAGATTCTTGGATTTCAAGAACGCCGTCGCCTTTACGGAACGGGCATCCACATTCTCCGCCTTAAATTCCGAAGGTTCCGCATTCTCGTCGGCAAACTTCCTAAAACCGTCCTCGTCCTTCAAAACCAGGTAACCATCGGAAGTCGTCTCATAATGGTAGTTTTCGTCCCCGTGTTCAAAGACCGAGACTACGCTGCCATCCGGCTGCTGTTTTAGAATCAAGAAGGGATTTGCGGGGCGGGCAAACGCCCCCGCACAAAAAACCAAACAAATAAAACCAACTATAATGTGTCGATTCATTTCCATTACCTCAAGATGAAAATATATCAACGCACTTTATTGAGAGCAGCCCCCAACGAATTAACGTGTAAAAAACGTGTTTTTTACACGCAATTTACATACCCTAGTGATTCTTGGGCGCAGAAACACGGCGGCCCTTCAAGTCGTAGAAGCGCTCGCGCGAAAGCACGTTGAGTTCCGGCTCCCCGTAAATGTTCTTGCGTACAAGATCAAACGATTCGCTACTAGAAGTCGAAGGTTCCTCGGCACTGGAACTGGACTCGAGTCCAACCGAGCTGGAACTCTCCACGACCGAATTGGAGCTGTAAAGCACTTCGCTGGACGAGCTCATGGCTTCGCTCGAGGAACTCAGGAACACAAGACTGCCACTGCTGTAGGCGATCTTGAACTTTACCGACGAGTCGGTCTCGGTGATTTCAGACAAACTCACGCCAAGGCTCTCTCCGCTCCACAAGGCAAAGTTATTGATAGAAGTCTTTCTTTCGTTACCGGAGAACGGATCCCCCTCGTACGTTCCTTGCTTATAGCCCCAGCGCGATGGCTGGTTTCCCTTGCCATCGGCCTCGATCAAGTCCACACGCTGGAGGTCCAACACGTTCAACTCGTTCTTGCTCCACGCCGTCTTGTCGTAAGTAATGTGCCAAACGAGCATCCCGTGCATCGGAAGTCCGGCATCAAAGCCCTTTTGCATGCGGTAATCCAAAAAGTATCGCTCAAAGGCATTCAAGTACGGAGGCGAACAACTGTACACGTAATAACGGGGCTCTGTCGGGCCAGACCGTACTTTTGGGTCGAAACTGCGAAAACGCTGCGAAAATGACCCTCTGGCTCTGTTAGGCCAGGCCGTATAGCTGCGAACATGCTGCGGACCGCCGAATGACCATTTCAGCGTAAAAACATCGGTCATGCAGCCGAAAAACAGTTTTGGAAGGGCTTACGGAATGAGGATTTTTTGCTAGCCGAGGTCGGGCGTACAGATTGGCCCAGCAGAGCCTCCCCTTATGGCTCTGTCGGGCCAGGCCGTACTTTGGGGTCGAAACTGCGAAAAAGCTGCGAAAATGGCCCTTTGGCTCTGTTAGGCCAGGCCGTATAGCTGCGAACATGCTGCGGACCGCCGAACGGTCATTTCAGCGTAAAAACATCGGTCATGCAGCCGAAAAACAGTTTTGGAAGGGCTTACGGATTGAGGATTTTTTGCTAGCCGGGCACAAGTGTACAGTTTAGCCCGACAGAGCCTAGCCCGACAGAGCCGGTAAATTCGTCATCTTCTAGAGTCGCGCTATCGATATCATAAATAATATCTGCATCCGCAGTCGCGTTGCCAGCATCAATACTTTTCTTGTACTTCTCAATCTTGTCAACTGTTTTTTGAACCAGTTCGTGATAACGGTCCAATGTCAGCTTGAACGAATAGACAGAACTTTCCAGGCGCTTGAGCATGTTGATGCTCATGAGTTTCCGAATGCCCATTTCGCGGCCAAGCAACAAATCCTTTTCTTCGGAACTGTCGATATAGCCCTCGATACGGCTCGGGTGCACAAATCGCGCCGGACTATAGACACTCATTTGCAACTGACTCAACAGCAGATAAATGCTATCGAACGAAATTCCCGCCACGTCGGTCAAGTCGGAAGATTCCGAAATGGGCGGCAACCGTTCCGGGAACTTGCCCACCTCATTGATGTCGTAAAATTTTTCGATATGCTTGCGGGAACGCGCAATCGTTACCGAATCAAGCAATTCAAAAAAGTCAAAATCCAACGTTTCAAGCAACGCCTGCGTAGTTCGCTGAGAGGCCGGGAGTTTTACCCACGCATTGTAGGCACTCTGCGCCTGCTTGAAAATGGAATCAATGCCGTTGTTCAAGTTCAGCAGAGAATCCATCTTTTCTGAATCATCCTCGTAGGCCAAGCGCAACTGGTTCTTCAAATCGTTGAAGCGATTGTTCACCGGCGTTGCCGAAAGCATCAGCACCTTCGTCTTCACGCCCTTGCGAATGACCTGATTCAATAAGCGCTGGTAACGGTTTTCCTTGCGGTCGATATCATCGTCAAATTCATCGGCAGAAAAATCATCGCCCGTGGCCGTACCACCATTGCGGAAATTATGGGATTCATCAATCACCACAAGGTCGTAGTTGCTCCAAATAATGCGGCTTAAGTCAAGGCCGTTTGTGCTCCCCGAATCACGCGACAAGTCCGAATGGTACAGCACGTCATAACGAAAACGGTCCGTAACAAGCGGATTGTTCGTCTGGTTATTCTTGAAGGTCATCCAGTTGTTGTTCAACTTCTTGGGACAAAGCACCAACACGTTCTTGTTGCGGTTCTCGTAATACTTGACCACCGCAAGCGCCGTGAAAGTCTTGCCAAGACCCACGCTATCGGCGAGAATGCAACCGTTGTATTTTTCCAATTTGTTGATGATAGCAAGGGCCGCATCTTTCTGGAAGTTGTAAAGCTTTTGCCAAATAGCACTTTCCTTGAAACCCGTCGCCGAATTCGGCAAAACATCTTCGCTGATGTCATTCAAGAATTCATGGAAAATATTGTAGAGCGTCACGAAATAAATGAAGTCGGGAGAATTTTCTTTATAGACCGTAGCAATGCTGTCCATGACCGCCTGGGTCACTTCTTCAAATTGCGATTCGTCAAACCAACATTCGTTGAACTTGTTGATGTAATCGTTAGAAAGCGGGGCCGAAACCCTCATGCTAAAATTGGAAATGTTGTTGCCTTTTTCTACACCAAGGCCCACCGCCGAAAACTCGTTGAACGGCGTATAAAGCGCGTCATCATCGGGCTGCTTTACATGCATGAACGTCTGATAGTTCAAATCGGTAATGTTCGTCCGAAATTTCACCTTCTGACGAATCCATTCAGCACATTCCACCGCAATCGCTTTCTGGTTCAGCTGGTTGCGCAACTTCAATTCAAATTCGCTACCGAACAGCGAACGCTCGCGGGCAGACTGTTCCTCGTTGAGGGTACGTTCGCGGGCACTTTTAGAAATGTCAAATTCGCGACTTTCTTTTGAAACCCGTTTCTTGACAAATGTCCTTGAAGTAAAAATGAACCGCAAAGAATCAATCTTCCAGAGTTCATCCTTCAATGTCTCAAAAGCGTATAGGGAAAAGCTTGCTGCAGCAATAGACAAGCGGGAACCAGGAACGACCGTTTTACGAAGGTCATCCACGACCTTCTCAGACATATTATTAAAAAAACACTGTTCCATAAAAAAAAACGCTACTTTGTGCGGTACAAAGATGAATATACACTATTATAGGAACAGGAATTGTTCCGGCATTGCAAAAGTCACTTTTTTACCGAACTAAATATATGAAAATTCCCGCACCTTTCCCTACATTTTTTATAGATTTAAATTTATCACCCCATTTCCCAGAGACTTTATGAACGAAACTATCAAGACTTTGCTCAACCGCAGGAGCATCCGCAAATTCAAATCTGACGCCGTGAGCAAGGAACTCATCGCACAAGTCGCCGAAGCGGGCATCTACGCCGCAAGCGGCATGGGCAAGCAGTCCGCCACCGTGGTCGCCATCACGAACAAAGGACTGCGCGACCGCATCTCCGAAATGAACCGCAAGATTGGCGGTTGGGACGAGGGTTTCGACCCGTTCTACGGTGCGCCCGTGATTTTACTCGTCCTCGCGAAAAAGGAAATCCCGACCTACCTATACGACGGTTCGCTCGCCATGGGGAACCTCATGAACGCCGCTTACAGCCTCGGGCTCGGCAGCATCTGGATTCACCGCGCCAAGGAAGAAGTCGAAAGCGACGAGGGCAAGGAAATTCTCAAGTCACTCGGTCTCAACGCTGACGAATGGGTCGGCATCGGCCACTGCGCTTTGGGTTACGCCGATTGCGAGCAGCCCGTGGCGCACCCCCGCAAGGAAGGCCGCGTCATCTGGGCGGAATAAAAGAGTCATAGTATAGCAATCAGGCGGCAGCACCGCACAAGAACAAAGCCATCGACAGGAGGTCACTTATGGCGACAATACATATCGACGACTCAAAGCCGTTCCCGTGCATCCCGGCGGAATCAAACAACAGGCGCGAATCTTTTGCAGCTCTCTGCAAGCGGCAGGCAGCCGGGCTCAAGCTCGAAAGCGACGAGATGGATCAGGAAAACAGGGAGCAGGAGGAACTGAATGCCCTGCAGAAAAAAAGTTCTGAACGCAAGCGTGCGTTGCTTTACAATAATTTGGACCTTATTCTGCGCCACAGGGACGAAATTATCGCGACCCCGCGATACGCGAATATCGATGTACAATACGCAATCAAGGGTGGCGGGCTTTACGTGGGGCCCTTATCCACTGTAAGGCATTTTAACTTCGCAGGCACCCTCGTCAGCATCAACCTCAAACTTTCTACGCTCCTCGAAGTTTGGGACAACGAACAGTTCAAGGTGGAATGCAAGTGCGGCGGCACGGCAGTCATCCGCTCGTTTACGGGTTCACCTCTTTCGGGCGGTTCGCAAGCAACGGCGGTTTGCCCCAAGTGCAAAAAGGAAATCCACGTCAAGAACCGCAGTTTTGGCGGTTACTATGGCCTGCTACGCATAAAGTTCGACAGGGATATCGAAATGGTTGCAAGGAACATTGCCGCCAAGTGGACCCTTGCCGAAGCTAATTACAACAAGGAGGTTGCCGAAGGGAAAGATGCGAAATGGAGAAAAATGGGTTCTTATTTGAATGGTGATGGCGAGTTTTGCAACCTCGAAACCATGATCAATGAACTGAAGATGAAGGAATTCCAGCTTGCTTCACGATGATGAAATATAAGGAGGATAAAATGGAACAATGCAAAATCAAGCCGTGGAATATCCGCAAGCTGCACTTCGCAATCGACCAGTTGCAGGGTGCCGGGAAACGCAGGGACCGGAGGGAAATGCACCGTGAGCTGGATGTCATGACGCGCCTGCTTTGCGAATCGCGCAAGATGACCTTGCCTGACTATGGGCAGGCGGGCGAAGCGCCCGTTTCGGGCAACGGGATGAACATGGCGGTGTTTACCGTCAAGAAGGGAAAGTTCCCGCAAGAGATTGAAATGCAGGAGAATTTCTTCCCGTGTAGGCTTGTCGAGGGTGAGCACAGCGATTGTCTTGTTTGTGTTGTCGCGTTGGCAGAAATTGCCAAGGCGTTGGCTGCGAAATTGGAAGTGGACGGTTACATCTTCATGGAGCGCGCGGCCGCCCGTGCGCCCGAATTCTCGCAGTATTCCAAGACGACGGATGACACCGGCTATTACTATCTGGTCCAGGTAAATTCGAGCCTTCCGCTTCAGGAACCGTCGGCGGTATTCGATGCCATCGCACAGATCGATGCCCTTGTGGATGGGCTGGACGAAAAAACGCGGAAGATGCTTTCTGAAGAGAACGTGGATGAATTCCAGAAATTCCGGAAGCGGGCGTACTGTATGCACAGGGGCCTCGGAAAAGACGAAACTTACGAGGCAGCTCTTGAGTGGCTCAGGTTACAGCAGTTCGCGTTGGTGGAGTTGCCGGAATCGGAAAAGAAGCTTACCCCCATGTTTAACCTTACCCGTTTTGAACTCTGCATGAACCATCTGGGGTACGCCGTAAAGAAGATTGCAGGGGACTGCCGTTATGTTGTATTCAATACGCATGAATCGGCGACCTTCGAGCACAACATGCAAACGGTCGCGGAGCGCATGCACGCCGTAAAAATCCAGATGTCGTCGGAGGAATGCATACCTTCGATTGCAGAAAACCTTTGCAACGAAGTGCTCTGCTACGACAGGGGTAAATACTACAGCGTAGAAGCCCTGAACGAGAAGGAATATTTCCCCATAAACGCGAGCGTTCCGAAGCGCCTGGGTAGCTTTATGCGGGCCGTGTACTACTGGGGCGCTGCCCTCAGCCTAGTCTTGGACTTGAAATGATGGGTGAAAATACGATAAAAGAGCGGTTTTAGAAAAAAATTATAAATACTTGCATATAGAATAGGGCCCGGTCTAGAACCGGGCTCTATTTAAATGTCATGTAATATAAAGGCTGTCTGGATTAGAAACCCTTAATCGCAAGAAGGCTACCGACGCCGATGGCTGCCCACAGGATAACGCCCTGAATAAAGGGCTTGGCACCGCACTTCTGAAGGGCTGCCTTGGAAAGTCCCGTACCGATGAGGAACAAGGTAATGGCGAAACCGCGCTTGGCAATAGTTACGATGGTTGTTCCTACTGCAGAGGGAACGCCAATTGCCGGGAACAGGTAGGTGTTGATGACCATGGCAATTGCAAACAGGAAGATGAACCAGGGGATTACATCCAGCTTGCCCTTACCGCTATTCTTGCGGAAGAACAGCATGGTAACGAGAGCCAGAGGCAAAATCCAGAGGGCTCGGGTACACTTCACCATGGCGGCCACCTGGAGGGATTCATCGCTGTAGGCTGCTGCAGCACCTACCACGGAACTGGTGTCGTGAATGGCAATTGCTGCCCATTCGCCAAACTGCTGGTTGGAGAGTCCAAGATAGTGGCCCAGGGGCGGGAAGATGAGGAGCGCCAGGGCGTTCAGAACGAAGATGGTTCCTAGGGAAACGCTCATCTGCTTGTCGTCTGCGTCCACAACGGGAGCAACTGCTGCGATGGCGGAACCACCGCAAATTGCCGTACCGCTACTGACCAGATAGGAAGTCTTGGTGTCCACTTTCAGAATCTTTCCTACGATGAAACCGAGAATCATGACGGCTGCCACAGAGATGATGGTAAACATCATGCCGTCTTTTCCGGAGGCGAGGGCTGCCTGCAGGTTCATACCGAAACCGAGCCCCACGACGCAGCCCTGCAGCAAATACTTCTGGGTTTTCTTGGCGAACTTGGGAAACGCTGGACCGCCAAAGATGAAGGCGTATACAATACCTGCCATTAGTGCCATCCAGGAGGCAACACTGGGACAACAGGCGGCGAGAATTAAAACTACGAAGGCAATCTTTGCAATTTTTTCTTTCATTGTATCCTCTTATTCTGTGGAAAGCTTTTTAGTGCGGCGCATAAAGGCTAGAGTTTTCTTTTCACCTTTTCCAGCAAGCATGGTTAAAAGGTAAAGCAACTTCTTGTAAGTGGATTCTTCCATTTTTTCGCGGGCGGTGCTCTTGAGATTCCTTGCCCGTGTAATAGATGCAGCCGGGTATGAACTCGGTAGGTGTATACTTGGATAGATCGAGGAAGAGTCCCTGAAATCCGATTCCCGCCTTGAAGCAGAATCGAATGACTTCGTTTCTATGCTTGGTAATGGTAATGAAATGGCGGATAGGATGAATCATGAATGAAAAGATAGAAATTTTCTTTTTTTATTATTAGTGTCCGGGTAAATCGTCGAAAACGTCTAGGCCCTAGAATTTGTACGGTCTAGACTTTTATTTTGCCGTTGCAAGCCCCTCCCTAAAAAACGGACGCTATGGCGGGCCAGGCCGTACTTTTGGGTCGAAACTGCGAAAAAGCTGCGAAAATGGCCCTTTGGCTCTGTTAGGCCAGGCCGTATAGCTGCGAACATGCTGCGGACCGCCGAATGACCATTTCAGCGTAAAAACATCGGTCATGCAGCCGAAAAACAGTTTTGGAAGGGCTTACGGAATGAGGATTTTTTGCTAGCCGAGGTCGGGCGTACAGATTGGCCCAGCAGAGCCTCCCATATTACTGCACAAATTGTCACTCTTTGACAAAAATTTTTGCTATATTGGGGGCAAAGGGCGGACCGGAGCCGCGAGTCCGGGCAAATACCGCCAGAATTCTCGCAAAAATTCTTAAAATTGGCGAAAAAAGGCACTTTTTTAGTTTTGCAAAGGTAAGCAGACAGGTAGATAATGGCTGTAAAGTACGACAAGGACAGCATCAAGACTCTAGATTGGTACGAACACATTAGGCTCCGCCCCGGTATGTACATCGGCAAACTGGGCGACGGACAGAGCCCCGACGACGGCATCTACGTGCTCGCGAAGGAAGTTATCGACAACTCCATCGACGAGTTCGCCATGGGCGCGGGCAAGAAGATTGAAATCGACATGGAAGACCACAGCTGCCGCGTGCGCGACTACGGCCGCGGCATCCCGCTCGAGAAGGTCATCGACTGCGTGTCGAAAATGAATACGGGCGGCAAGTACGATTCCGAAGCCTTCCAGAAGTCTGTGGGCATGAACGGCGTGGGTACCAAGGCGGTGAACGCGCTCTCTACAAAGTTTATCGTACAAAGTTTCCGCGACGGCAAGGTAAAGCGTGCCGAGTTCAGCAAGGGCATTCTGGTGAAGGACTTCAAGATTACCTCCACCACCGAGAAAAACGGCACCGAAATCTACTTCGAGCCCGATAACGACCTGTTCAAGAACTTCCGGTTCCTCCCCGCCTACATGGAAGAGAAAATCTGGAACTATGCCTATCTGAACAACGGGCTCACGCTCGTGATGAACGGCAAGGATTACAACAGCCCGAACGGCCTCCTGGACCTGCTCCACAGCCGCACCGACGACACCATCCGCTACCCGGTCATCCACTGCAAGGGCAAGGACATCGAGTTCGCCATCACGCACTCGAACCAGGAAGGCGAACACTACTTCAGCTTCGTGAACGGCCAGCACACCACCCAGGGCGGTACCCACCAGGCGGCATTCCGCGAGGGCTTGGTGAAGGGCGTGCGCGACCACTTCAAGAAGGAATACGACGCATCCGACGTGCGCAACTGCATCGTGGGTGCCGTTTCCGTGCGCATCCAGGAACCGGTTTTCGAATCCCAGACCAAGACCAAGCTGGGTTCCACCACCACGGCCCCGAACGGCCCCGCGCTCCGTACCTGGATTGTGGATTTTGTGGCCCGCGAGCTGGACAATTACCTCCACAAGAACGAGGACACGGCCAAGAAGCTCCTGGAGCGCATCAACCAGAACGAAAAGCTCCGCAAGGAACTGGCCGGCGTCAAGAAACTTGCCAACGAGCGCGCCAAGAAGGCGAACCTCAACAACAAGAAGCTCCGTGACTGCAGCGTGCACCTCACCGACGCCAAGAACCCGCTCAAGAGCGAGACCATGATATTCATTACCGAGGGTAATTCCGCCTCCGGTACCATCACCACGGCCCGCAACCCCAAGACCCAGGCGGTGTTCAGCCTGCGCGGCAAGCCGAAGAACAGCTACGGCCTTTCCAAGAAGATCGTGTACGAGAACGAGGAATGGAACCTGCTCCAGGCCGCCCTCAACATCGAAAACGGGCTCGAGGACCTGCGCTACGACAAGGTGATTATCGCGACCGATGCTGACGTGGACGGCATGCACATCCGCCTTCTGGTGATGACGTTCTTCTTGCAGTACTTCCCGGAACTCGTGCAGGAGAAGCACCTCTATATATTGCAGGCACCGCTTTTCCGCGTGCGCAACCGCAAGGACAAGAAGAAGACCTTCTACTGCTACGACGAAGAGGAACGCGACAAGGCCGCGAAGGAAATCAACAAGAAGGATTTGGAAATCACGCGCTTCAAAGGTCTCGGTGAAATGGACTCCGAGGACTTCAAGCTGCTTATCGGCGAAAACATGCACCTGGAGACCGTCACCATGCCAAGCGACGCATCGCTCGGCAAGCTGCTGGAATACTACATGGGCAAGAACACCCAGGCCCGCCAGGACTACATCGTCGAAAACCTGCGCACCGAAGCGGTAGAGGAACTTTAATTTAGACGAAAGACGATAGACGATAGACGAAAGATATTGCCAATAACTATTGACTAATGACCATTGACTAATGACTAACAACTAATTATGGACGAAGAACAGAAAACTTTAGGACTTTCGAACGTAAACCACCTGGAAAAGCTGTACAACGGCTGGTTCCTGGACTACGCGAGCTATACGATTCTCGACCGCGCCGTGCCCTACTTCGAGGACGGTTTAAAACCGGTGCAGCGCCGCATTCTGCATACCATGTACGAGATGAACGACGGCAGCTTCCACAAGGTGGCGGGCATCGTGGGCGACACCATGCACTACCACCCCCACGGCGACGCCTCCATCTACACGGCCCTCGTGAACATGGGCCAGAAGAACCTGCTTATCGAGCCGCAGGGTAACTGGGGTAACCCGCTTACGGGCGACGAGGCGGCCGCCCCGCGTTACATCGAAGGCAAACTCAGCGACTTCGCGCTCGACGTGATGTTCAACCCCGAGACTACGGAATGGATTCCGAACTACGACGGGCGTTCCAAGGAACCGGTGACGCTCCCCGCGAAGTTCCCGATTCTCCTGGCCCAGGGCGTGGACGGCATCGCGGTGGGCCTTTCCACCACCATCCTCCCCCACAATTTCAAGGAACTGTGCCAGGCGAGCATCGACTACCTGCGCGGCCGCAAGTTCACGCTTTACCCGGACTTCTACACGGGCGGCATCATCGACGTGAGCGAATACAACGACGGCCAGCGCGGCGGACGCCTCAAGGTCCGTGCGAAAATCGAGAAACTCGACAACAAGACGCTCGTCATCCGCGAAATTCCCTTCGGCACCACCACCGACAGCCTTATCGACTCCATCGTGGCGGCCAACGACAAAGGCAAAATCAAGATTAAGCAGATTGTGGACCACACCACCGAAAACGTGGAAATCCAGATCCACCTACAGGCAGGTTCCGACCCGCAAGTCGTCATCGACGCGCTCTATGCGTTTACCGACTGCCAGACGACCTTGGCCGCCAACAGCTGCGTGATTATCGACAAGAAGCCGAAATTCAGCAGCACCACCGAACTTTTGAAGCTCAGCACCGACCACACGGTGCACCTGCTGGACTGGGAACTCGACAACGAGCTCAAGCACCTGCAGGACCAGTGGCACATGACGAGCCTCGAGAAAATCTTCATCGAGAAGGAAGTCTACGAGGTCATCAAGAAGGCAAAGACCCACGACGAGATGGTCCAGCTGATTGACGAAGGCTTGAAGCCCTATGTGCGCAAGCTCCGCCGCGAAGTGACCCGCGAAGAAATCCTCAAGCTGGCCGAAATTCCGGTCCGCCGCATCAGCCGCTTTGACCGCAAGAAAGCCGACGAATTCCTCGAAGAACTCGACAAGAAGATCGAGGAAGTGAACTACAACAAGGAACACCTCACCGACTACGCCGTGAACTACTTCAAGAACATTCTGAAGAAGTACGGTGAAGGTCGCGACCGCAAGACGGAAATCGGCGAATTTGGCCAGGTGAGCGCCGTGCACGTGGCTCTCGCGAACCAGAAGCTCTACGTGAACCGCAAGGAAGGCTTCCTCGGCACGGGCATGAAGAAGGAAGAATACCTCTTCGACGTCTCCGAGTACGACGACCTCATCGTGTTCAAGGCCGACGGCAGCTTCAAGGTCGTGAAGGTCTCCGACAAGGACTTCGTGGGCAAGAACATCGTGCTCGTCGAGAAGTTCAACAAGGACGACGAACGCCACATCTACAACGTCATCCATCAGGACGGCAAGGAAGGCACGGCCTACATCAAGCGCTTCAACGTGGGTGGCGTGACCCGCGACAAGGACTACTTCATGGGCAAGAACAAGCCCGGTAGCCGCCTGCTTTACCTCTCCAGCAACATGAATGGCGAGGCCGAAGTCGTGGAAGTGACGCTCAAGCCGCGTCCGCGCACCAAGCTCAACTTCGAGGTGGATTTCAGCACCATCGAGGTGAAGGGCCGTGGCGCGATGGGCAACATCGTCACCAAGTACCCGGTCAAGAGCGTAAAGCGCATCCGCAAGGGCGTAAGCACCCTCGGCGCGCGCGTACTCTACTTCGATGCCCCCAGCGGCCTCATCAGCACGCAGAAGAAGGGCGACCGCATCGGCGAATTCGGCGAGAAGGACAAGATCCTTATCGTGAAGGAGAACGGTACAGCCCGCGTGCACGACATGGCCGACCCGATTCTCGTGGGAACCGGCGTGAAATACGTCCACAAGTTCGACCCCGCGCAGGTATTTACCGTGCTCTACTTCGAGGGCGGGAACTTCAACTACATGGTGAAGCGCTTCAACCTGGAAGGCTGCCCCATGACGACGGAATTCAGCCTCATCAGCGACCACAAGGATTCGCAGATGATTGAATTCTTCGCGACAGACGACGCACGCCAGCTCATGGAATACCAGGTGGGCCGCGAAGTCCAGAAGGAAGAACTCGACCTGACGGAAGTCGCCGACATCAAGAGCTACAAGGCGCTCGGCAGCAAATTCACCGCGAAGAAGGTCAAGCGCACGAGCCGCATCACTCCGCCGGATACTTTCGACGACGGCACGAGCGACGACGCTGGCGCCGAGCCCGAAGACCCGACGCTGTTCTAACAAAAATCGCGCGGGTTAAACCGCGCGAAACTCACTTTTAAAAGAAATCCCCGCAGGCATAACCCGCGGGAATTTTCAATTTCTAGTCAATGATTGCGCCAGCCACAGGCCTCACAACAGCTATTACAGGCCGTAACGAGCGAAGGCATCTTCCTCGCCCACAATCTTGAAATCGACTATGTACTGCTTCTTCGAAACGGGATTGTTGTATTCAAAGACCTCGATAACCCAGGCGTTCTTTTCGCACTGGATGAGGAAGCCGGTGCGTTCGAGCGTTCCGACAGTCTTCGTGCCAAGAATCTCGAAACCCACGGGTTTGCCGTACTGCGCCGCGATATTCTGGAATATCGTGGCATATTGCATCTTGAGGTTCGAAACGTTCACGTTGCCCTTGAGGAAGGGGCTATCGTCGAGCACGGCATCGAAGGCCTTGTCGTACTTATCTGCTTTCAGGTGATCGACCATCGCCTTGACGCATTCACTGGAATGCGGGCCCGCAAATGCAAAAGAGCAAAGCAACAGGGAAAAAATTACAGCCTTGATTTTCATTGTTTCTCCTTTATTTTTTATCATAATACTTGAATACGTCTTCCTCGGTCAACACGCGCAACTCACTGAACTCGCTTTTCCCGTTTGGCGATACGTATTCCTTTATCACAATCAGCCACGCAGATTTTTCACAGTTGATCTGGTAAACAGTCTCGTCATAGGCCTTGGACAGGCGGCGCGTACGCAGTTTCGTATGGTTCAGCACCTTGCCGTGCTGCTTGACAAATTTCTCGAAATACCCGGCGTACTGCGTAACTCCCACTACCTTTTGTTCGTCAGCCATGTTCAAGCCATAGTCCAACAGAGCCGTTGCGGCTTCCTTGTACTTGGACTTCTTAAGGAATTTTTCGACCTTATCCATCTGCTTGTCGGCAACCTCACCGGCATGGCACACGAAAGCCATCAACAAGACATATAACAACGAACGCAGAAATTTCATATAACTGAATATAGTATTTTTTTAGCATAGTGGAACACTTCGCAAAGAGAACACTGGAACGAAGTGTGAGTGTGAGCCAAAAGCGACTCGTATCAACGAGTCGTGATGGCGAAAGCGAGTGAGAAAACGGAGGTTCTTCATCTGAGATGACGAACGAGCGGTCGCATTAGAGCGTGCGGAGTGCACCTCAGAGCAAACATTCTCTATGAATATGCAGGATTATGCGAGGCGGGGCTTTCCCGTCCAACCTAACTTTTCGCGGAGTGCACCCACAAAACCGGTATGGCGCATGCGGATAAACGTCGTCACGGCCTTGCACTCGCTCAGCACGACCTTCTCGCCCACCTTCATCTCGTAGGCGGTACGGCCATCGAACACGAGGTCAAGCGGGCGCTCCACCGCAGAGACAATTTCAAGCTTCTTGTCGGTAAGCGAAAGCACGAGCGGGCGCACGGAGAGACTGCTAGGAGCGACGGGCGTGAGCACGACGGCAGGAGTGCTCGGGTGGATGATAGGGCCACCCGCCGCGAGGTTATAGGCGGTAGAACCCGTCGGTGTAGAAACCAGCAGGGAATCAGCCCAGTATTCGGTAAGGCACGTGCCGTTGTAGGCCACGTTCACGTTCACCATGCGGTCAGGCATGTGCGCGCGGACATGGACCTCGTTCAAGACCGTCTGTTTTGCGACCACCTTGCGACCGCGATAAACGACTGCGTCAATCATCATGCGTTCGCGGGTAGAAAAGTCACCCGCGAGCAAGTCATCGAGCGTTTTTGCAAGGCCTTCCACGCGACTTTCGGCAAGGAACCCCACGCGGCCCGCATTCACTCCGAGTATGGGAATGTTGTGTCCGAGCGCGATATGCGCGGCAGAAAGCACCGTACCGTCCCCGCCGATAGCGAGAAGCAGGTCCATGCGCGAAAGCCCGGATTCCTTGATCACGTGAATCGGCTTCTTGGCAAGCCCCTTCAGGGAATCAAGCGCAAAGAATTCCACCTTCGGGTGCGTCGCGGCCCAATCCGCAATCTGGTCGAGAGCGTTCGCGAGGTCGGCACTCTTGTCCTTGAAACCGACGATTCCAATTTTCGAAAACTTCTTCATAGTCACCCCCCTATTCCTTGCCCTCATTCGCGGGAGCCTCAGCGACAAGCACCTGCTTCAGCTTTTCGACAACGCCCGGGAAAATCGCCTCGACTGCATCTGCATTCGCCACCGGTTCATCGTTCTCGAGGGCAAAAGAAAGCACACTAAGCGCAAGCCCCGCCTCGGGTGAATTTCCGCCGTCAAAGTCGCTCCCGTTCACGATGGTTTCCATCCCGCGAATAACGAGCCCGTCATCGTACACGCCGACTTCCACGCCGGTCTTCCGCAGGTTTTCTGCCAAGAAGTCGTTTGACACGCGCATCTCGGAGCGAATTTCCTTCGGGATACGGAGGATGGTTTCGCCCTCGGCAAAGCACGCCGCCACCGCGAGGAACGCATATTCCGAAAGCGACGTCGCTACGGTGTCTTCGCCAAAGCGCCTGCCCTGCAGCCGCTTGCCCGCTTCCATCGGGTAAATTTCCACATCGCCATACACGTCGCCGAACTTTTCCCTGCGGGTTACGGTCTCGATGTTTGCGCCCATGCGCTTGAGGCAAGTGAGCGCCCCCGCACGGGTGCTGTTCAGGTCCACGTTCAAAAGCTTTACCACATTGCCCTTGGGCACCTTGCCGATGGTCGTCAGCAAGGCAAATGCCGTCGCCTCGGTCGTATCGCCCGGCACGTAGTAATCGCGCCCGGTAATCACGCGGGTTTCCGCAAGTTCCGTCATCTGGGTGCGTTCAATTTTCTTGCCCTGCGCCATCATCAGGCGGCGTTCGAACTCGCTCAGTTGCTCCATGCCGCGACCCTCGTAACGGAGGGGCACGCCAAAGTACATGAGCATCTTTGTCCACTGGTCATGAACCAGCGAACGTTCCTCGAAGCTCACGTACTCGCCACGCACCAGCGTGCGGAGCAGCACCCTGTTGCGCATAATAAACGGCACGTTCCCGAGCGAATCCTTCTTGAGCGCGGGTTCTTCGGGCGCAAAGCGGAACACGAACTTCGCGGGAGCATCAGTTTCGACATTGACCTTGAAATACTTGAGGAGCATCGCCTTCACGGCGACAATCTTCTCGATGCCGTCCCTGTCGGGTTCGGCTGCAAGCGTATAGACCTGCTCGGAATCCTTGCTCGCGAGCGTCCACAAAAGTACGTTCTCCTGCTCCGGAAAATCATACGGAAGCATCGACGGGAGCGCATACTGGAAGCCCCTGCCGTCAAGCACCAGCTGGTGCCCGTGCAGTTCATAGCGGAGCCCGAATTCGGCGAGGGCCTGCGCAAAACGTTCTGAACCGCTGGCCCAGGCAAAATCGTCGAGTACGGTGCGCCCGTTTACCAACAGGCCCATCAAAAGCGTAAGGTCCATCCGTTCCCTGTCGGGATTCAACGCAAATTCCATTATCGTTCCTTAACTTCGTAACCCAGGTAACGGAGCAGCTTGACCGCGCGGGCGGCCTCGTCCTCGGTCTTGAAGGCAATCAGCAATGTGCCCGCTACGTTCTCGCGGACCTTCATGAGTTCAATGTCGCGGATGTTTAGTCCCTCTTCGGCGAGCGGATGCAACACGCTCAAAAGCGCGCCCGGTTTGTCCTTGAGCGGCACCGTAATCTCGAAAAATGCGGAAGCGGCGTTCCGGCCAGGAGCGAACAGGCTCGCACGTCCCTCGTTGCCCGCCTTGAAAATTTCTTCCAGCGAATCGGAACGGTCGGCGCATTTCCCACCGGCTACCGAACCGCGGGTCGCATCGAACGAACCACCCGCAGGCCTGCCGTCCTTTACCACGTCGAGTTTCTGCATCGCCTCGATTGTCGCATTCACGCCATCGCGAACCTCGGTCAAGGCTCGCACCGTCTCGTCGCGATTGGTGACCGCGATATCGTGCCACATCGCCCACCCGCTTGCCGCAATGCGCGTCATGTCGCGGAAGGCGCGACCCGCATAGTGCTGGTAGTTGTGTTCGAGCAGGCGGTCCGGAATGCTTGCCGCCAGAGTAGAACTGAGCATCTGGGGCATGTGCGAAACCCACGCCATGGTGCGGTCGTGGTGCTCCGGCGGGAACACTACGGCAGAGGCCCCGAGGAACTTCACCAGGTCCAGGAGCGGCGCGTACACATTCTCGGCAGTACCCTCGGGCGGACACACAAACCAGTAGGCGTTCTCGAAAATCGCGGGGTCGTTGAATTCGCAGGTGCGCTTCTCGGAACCCGCCATCGGGTGGCTACCCACGAACCTGAACGGGGCCGGCAGTTTGGAACCCGCCCTGCAGATTTCGACCTTCGTGCTCCCGATATCGCTCACGAGGCACGCGGCGCCGTTTAATTTTGCGTCGATTGAATTCGCGCCGTTTGAACCCGCGACGCAATCCTTACCCGCAACGCCGTTAGACAGCGCGGCCTCCTTGACCCACTTCACGTGCGAAAGCGCGTCAATCGTCTTCAAAATATGCAGAATCGGGCCACACAGCAAAATGAGGTCGCAGTCGCGGGACCATTCTTCCACCTGCGCGTATTCAAAAAACTCGTCCGCTAGTTCCAACTCGCGGGCGCGTGCAAGCGTCGCGGGCGAGCTCACCGCGCGTATGACCGTCGGGCGCTTCGCCTGCTTGAGTGCAGAAGCGATAGAACCTGCCAGAAGTCCAAAACCCACCAAGGCTATCCGCTTCATCATTCCTCCACCTTGCGGGTCTCTTCCATAATCGTGCGGAAAATATTCACGATAGATTCCGGCGGGAGCGGTCCACCCCCCTTTACCGCCTTCTCGGCGACAGCGGCTAGCACCGCCTCTTCGCGGGCAGCGTCGAATACCGGCAGGCCCTTCTCTTTCTTGAGCTTACCAATCTCGGTCGCGAATTCCGCCCGCCTGTTCAAAAGCGAGATAATCGTATCGGTGAGTTCATCGATGCGCTTGCGCCAATCGTCTATTTCCATGTGGGAATCCATGTGCCGAAAGATAGAAAATTGAGGGTAATTTTTAGAAAATGAGGGTATTTTTATGCCTGCGCACGCCCTGCCCCAAAATTCAGCTCAAACCCCTACCCCAAACACGCCCCGAACCTAGCACACTTGATACACCTCATTCATTTACAACCTTCACACCATTGCGCACCCCACAAATCGAATCTATTTTATTTCTTGTGTATGGGCAGGAGATGATTATGAGCATTCTAAAAACACTCACCACTGGAACATTGGCGGTACTAGCCATGGCATCTACCCTCAGCGCAAAAGACTTCAGCGGCGCAGAACTCTACACCAATGAAGAATACACCTACGGGAAATTCGAAGCCCGCATGAAAATGGCCGCCGCATCGGGAACCGTGAGTTCCATGTTCCTCTACCAGAACGGTTCCGAGCAAGCTTCTGCCCAGCGTTGGGTCGAAGTTGACATCGAAGTTCTCGGCAAGAACCCGAACAGTTTCCAGTCCAACATCATTACCGGCAAGGCCGGCGCACAGGTCACCAGTGAAAAGCACCATAATGTGAGCCCGGCTGCAGACCAGGCTTTCCACACCTACGGCCTCGAATGGACGCCCGATTACGTGCGTTGGACTCTCGACGGGCAAGAAGTCCGCAGGACCAACAAGGGCGACAATAAAAACCAGGTGGCGAACCTGATTGGAACCCAGGGCCTCCGCTTCAACCTGTGGTCTTCCGAAAGCGCCGATTGGGTCGGTCAGTTCGACGAATCCAAGCTCCCGATTTTCCAGTTCATCAACTGGGTCAAGGTCTACAAGTACACTCCGGGCCAGGGCGAAGGCGGCAGCGACTTCACGCTCGACTGGACAGACAATTTCGACTCGTTTGACGGTTCCCGCTGGGGCAAGGGCGACTGGACCTTCGACGGCAACCGCGTCGACCTCACCGACAAGAACATCTACTCCAGGGACGGCATGCTGATTCTTGCCCTCACCCGCAAGGGCCAGGAGTCCTTCAACGGTCAGGTCCCGAAAGACGACGAGCCCGCTCCGGTTTCTTCGAGCAGCGTGACCCCGCCGCCGGAATCCTCCAGCAGCAGCGAGCCGTTTATCCCGCCGATGTCCTCCTCCAGCGAGCCCATTACGGCCATCCAGCAGGTTCGCACCCCGCAGATGCAGCCGAAGGAAGTCCGCGGCATCGTGAACGCGAAGGGCGCCCACGTGAAGGAAATCAACCGCTACCGCGTGAACTTCAAGTACTAGAAATTCTCCTAATCACTCCAAACAACAAAGGTCCGTGCAGCTTCGCGCCGCGCGGACTTTTGTTATTTTATGGGCATGCGCGAAGAACTGGCAAAGATAATCCAGGATATCCCCCACAACGACGGCGATCGGCTCCCGAGCGTACGCGAAATCATGAAGGCTTACGGCGTCTCCTCGAACACCGTGCAGTCGGCGCTCAAGATGCTAGAGAAAGCATCGCAAATATGCCGCATCCAGGGCAAGGGATGCTTCTGGACATCGGGCGGAGTCGCTAAAATCTACGAACGGCACCCCGCACCGCAGGCCAGGGAAAGCGCCTACGACAAGGTGGAGCGCCTTTTTCGCGAGGACTGGGACCGCGGCACATTCCGCATCGACGAACCGCTCCCGCTCATGAAGGAACTCGCACAGCGCTACAACGTTTCGCAGGCGATTCTCCGGAACTTCCTGAACGTGATGGTGCAAAAAGGCGCGCTGGCCCGTTCCGGAAGGCACTACAGCTTTATTCGCAATAGCAAGAACGAGCAACCCGCATCGCTCAGCGAAATCATATTCGTAACGCGATGCAACAGCTGGGGCGGCTTTACCGCCGAAAGCGAACGCGAAATGGATTTCTTGCGCATGGTCTACAAGAAGGCGGGTGCAGACAACTACAAGCTCATATTGCTCGGCATGAACGAGAACAGCGGCAAGCTCATCGACCGTAGCGGCAAGACCCGCAAGCTCGCGGACTACCCAAACGCCGTGGGAGCAATCCTCTCGACGCTCCTTATAATGCAGCCGCTAAAGCTGATGCAGCAATTCGCGGGCATCCGCTACCCTATCGCCGTCTGGTGGGAGCAGCCCCTGCAAGATATCCCGCTCAGGTACCTGCAGAAAGAAAACTGGACATTCTTCAATTCCACCTTCGGGACAGCCCCGGGGAAAGAAATGGGCAAGTTCCTTATCGCCCACGGGATAAACCAGGTGGCCTACTTTTCGCCCTACCACAACAGTTCGTGGTCCATAGACCGCCTGCAGGGGCTACGCGACGCAGGGCTTTCCGTAATCGACTACACCGACAGCGAGTTTGCAAGCCCGTGGGACTACAAGCAGATTGCGCGCAGCAAGGTGGAAAAGTTCTCGGTCGAGGTTTACGCCCGCGAACTTTTGAAGCAGAAGATGGTTTCGCTCATGAAGAACCGCGATTACGAGCAGGTCGCAATCGTCTGCGTGAACGACGACGTGGCAAGCGCGCTTCTCGAAATGCAGGAAGAGGGCCGAATCGAAAAACTCGGCCCGCTGTACGCCTTCGACAACTCCGCAGAAAGCTACATGTTGCGCCTTCCCTCCTACGATTTCAACACGCAGGCGCTCGTAGACCACATGTTCTACAGCATCGCAAACACCGATGCCTTCCGGATGCAGCGGAAGGTCCAGCAGATTCTGGGCCAGGTCGTAGAGAAATAAATCAGTACAGATCCTCGCCTTGCTTCGACAAAACTCAGCACAGGCCGCGAGGATGACGAAGCAGCCCTAAAACTATTGGCGCTGGTAGAGTTCCAGCCCGAATTCCGGCATGGCTGCAATCAGGTGGTCCAGGATATCCGCCTGGATTCCTTCGAAATCTTCCCACACGGTCGTATTCGCGAAAGCATAAACTTCCAGCGGGAGGCCCAACGGGGTCGGCTCCAGCAGGCGCGTCATGAGCGTCATGTCCTGCGCGACTGTCTTACGTGAACGCAGGTATGCCGTGCAGTAGGCGCGGAACGTGCCGATATTCGTGAGGTGTCGGGCATTGAGCATATCAGGGCTGCCAGAACCCTGTGCGATTCCCAACAGGCCCGCCTTGGACTCCTCGCCCACAATCTCGTGAATCTTAGCCTCCAGGTACGGAGCAAGAATCTTTATTTTAGATAAACTAGCAATTTCGTCCGGAGTAAGGAACCGGACCGTCTTCTGGTCAATATACATGGCACGCTTGATGCGCCGCACGCCGGAATCCTGCATCCCGCGCCAGTTGCGGAACGAATTCGTAATGAGGTCGTATGCGGGTATCACCGAGATGGTGTTGTCCCAGTTGCGCACCTTCACCGAGGTAAGCGTAATGTCCATGACCGTACCGTCGGCATTGTGGCGTTCAATTTCAATCCAGTCGCCCTTTCGCAGCAGGTCGGACAAGTTTATCTGTACTCCCGAAACTACACCCAGAATAGAATCCTTGAAAATGAGCATCAGCACGGTCGCCATCGCACCGAGAGCGGAGAAGATGATAACCGGGCTCTTGTCCGTCAACTGGCTCACGATGAATATCGCGGCAAGGCAGAACAGCGAGACCTTTATCGCCTGGAATATACCGTGCAGAGGGCGCTTCATCGTGCGTTCGTTTATGCCGTTAAAATGCTCAATCACGTCAAGAATCGAGCACGCAATCGCAAACGAAAGCAGCGTATACCAGATGTTCGCAATCCTCGAAGACACCTCGAAAAGCCACGTACTCGGGTCAAGAACATTCTGGACCGCGGCAGAGAACGCCGTCGCCGGGATAACCTGCAAAAGGCGCGAAGCCAGATGGCGTTCCACAAGAATCTTGTTCAACGCGCTCGGACTCTTTTTCGACCAGCGTTTCATTATCGGCATTACGAGGGCATAAATCGCGAGGAAAATAATCGCAATCGAAAGGACTACGATTCCAAAATGGAAGAACTCGCTGTCCATCTGAAGGTTTTCCACCTGCGTGGCAAAATCGTGCACTTTATTCATAGGTTACTTTCTCACTAAACGCATGATTCCCTGGCGGTTGAACTCGGGAACATCCTTCGCGAAGGGGCTCTTTGTTTCTGCACGGAGCGTAAACACACCGGCATCGCCCGCATCGACTTCCGTTCCCGACTTGGAAGATACTCCATCCACAAAAATCGAGTCCGCGACAACAGAAAGGATATTCTCCAAATCTTCCTGAGCCCCGTTCGTGCGCGAAATACACAAATCCGGCAGGCCAAACACCTCCAGCCCGAGCGTATAGAGCACGTCCGCACTTTCTACAAAGTTGATCCACGTGTCCATCGGGAATTCCGCATCACCGAGTTCCTCACGGAAAGCGGCCGCAGCCCACGCCGTACCCGACTGCTGCATATACACGCCGGTCGCACCCGCGGCAAGCACCTTGAGAATGGCGGCATTCACCATGCGCAGTTCATCGGCACTCTTGAGCGAGCCCAACAAAAACAGCAGCGACTTGTGCGAATCGATTGCACTCGCCTCTTCCGCAGAAATCTCGTTGTGTTCCTTGAAAATATCGGAGAGACCAGCCGCAGGGGCATTACGTACAACGTCAAAACGCACATTGCAACCGGGCACGAGCAAGTTTTTCGCATCGGCCCCCACCGAGACGACGTCCGTTATCTTGAAGGGTTCCGTCACTGCGACAGGAATCGGGAAAGCAAGTACAAACCTATTCATATCCATTCCTCTGCCCGAAGGGGCATCAACGTTTATCGCCTGCGCGAGATTTTATCGCCCACGCGCGAAAACAAGTCCTTTACCGCATTTTCGAGCACGCCCGCCTGCTGTGGCCGAGGGAGCGCGACATTCCCCTTGAAGGCATCGAGAAGCGATTCTACCGAAAGCCGATTCGCAGGAATATTGACCGCATAGCCTGCAGTGGCGAGGTCGCGCGCGAGTACCACCTGCTCGTACTGCCCCGGAGTCGGGACAAATATGCACTTTGCGCCCAAGTAGGCCATGTCCATTACGGTGCTATAGCCACCACGGCTAATCACCCAGTCTGCATTCCTCACCGCACAGGCAAATTCACCCGTAGGCAGGTGCGTCACGAACTCGATATTCCCTTCGGTCCAGTGCCTGCGGGGGGCCTGCGGCTTGCCCAGAATCATCAAGTGTTCCCCCGGAACATCGCGCAGAATATCGCGCAGGCGGTTCTCGAACTGCGTGCGAGCAGGCTCGACACCCGAAATAACGGCAACGACCCGATACATGCCCGCATTTAAACTGCCCGCGACCCGAGAGGCGCCGGAACAAGGCGTGTCAAATCGCGAGAGCGGCCCGACGAACCTGACCGCAGGCGCACCGCCCACCCCGAACGAGTCCCGCTCGCCACGCGAATCACGGCCACCGCCCGTAACCTGCTGGCCATGCGCCGGCAAGTGCGAGAGCGCGCCCGCGTATCCGGGTGCAGTTTCCACATCGGGCACCCACACCTCGTCAAAATTCCTCATGCGGGCACGGTGCCAGCGAATGCCGATACCCTCGAGCGCCACAAGCGCGGGCGGGAACGCAATCCGCCGCTGGTGCGTCATGTAAATGCTGAGCGCCTTCCCGGAATAGAAAGCAAAGCGATTGTCCGAAAATAGCACGTCGTAGCCGTGACGTTCCACCATCTCTTCGGCATAGCGATGCTCGTAACGCATCACCGCATTCAGGTGTGCGCTGTTCTTCAGGAGCCACAGCGCCATGTTAAAGCCATATTTCGGGTACACGACGTTGTAGCCCGGCGCCACCCGCTGGCGTAGTTCCGGGAATACCTCGCGGAAGAATCCCGCATTCGCCTTCACTACGGCAAGTTCCACCTCGGCTCCCTGGGCCAGGAACTCCCGGATAACGGGCACGCAACGCGTCGCATGCCCCAAGCCCCAATCAAGAGGGGCTACCAGGATTTTCACCTAGCCTCCAGCCAGGCGTTCGCCCAGTCGCCGTGGTCGCAGTTCTTCTCGCCCGCCATGTCGATGCTCAGGTTCAGCTGACGCACGCCCTTCACGTCCACGTCAATCGCCTGCTTTTCCATCGAGTAGAGCCTCTTGGAGCGCAAGATTTCGCGGCCGTCGCCCGACACGATAAAGTACACGCCGTCACCGCAGGCGCTTTCGTCATCAAGCCCAATAACCGCATGCAGCACGTCGAACCCGCGGGGCAACGTGAAATCGATACTCGAATTCGCATGGCTCCCGATACCGTAGCGGAACGGTTCGCCATCCAGCGTAAGCGTGTGGTGTTCTACCGACTCGTTCATCTGCGGGTCGCCCCACTCCTGCGAGAAACGGCCCATCTTGAGGCTCGAAAGCAGCACGACGTTCTCGCTCTCGCGGAAGAAGTCGCGGTAAACCACAGACGTATCGCCATCGGGCATCGAGCACACGAACATCGCGCGGTTCATACCCGGGTGAATCTTCGTTGAATCCATACGGAGCGAATCCGAAGGCACCGTCACGAGCATCTCGCCCTGCTTTTCGCCATTGAGCGAGTAGTCGCAGGCAATCGATTCCGGGAACCGCTTGTTCAGCACGATAATCCCCTCGCTCTCGTCCGAGACCATGAAGTTCTGCGCGTACTGCGAAACGCCCTTCTTCGAAATTATCTTGTATATAACCAGCGGATAGCCAAAGCGCTTCGCATCCACCAAGATGCGCTCGTGCTTGTAGCTATCGAGAATCTTGTCAATCTGGTCGGTCGTCTTGAAGCCCACCACGCGGCTGTCACGGTTTACCTTGCCGTAGCCATCCTGCCCGCGCACCAGGTAGATGTTTCCGCCCGACTTTTGCATCCACGAGGCAAACACGTCGGTACTCCAGCCCTCGAAAGTGCGTTCGCTAAACGCGCTATGCCCCTGGGCAAGCATCTGCCACGGCCTCGCATAGATGTAGATTGAATTTTCGGGCAACTTCGCGAGTTCCGTGTTCAAGAAGTCCTCTTCGCCCAGCAACTTGTTCTTGTAGTAGAGCATGTTGCTCTTGTAGCTGGGAGCATGGTAGAACATGAGCCCGAGCGAAAGGAGGCAGGCAAAACCCATCACGATTCCGGCGACGGCATCGCGCTGCATCTTGGACTTGAAGAGGCGCGAACCCGCAAAGAGGAGCGCGTCGTACAGGCCAAGCGCCATCAGGAGCGCAAACAGCGGGAGCGCCACCAGCACGTAGCGCTGGTTGATATCAATCGTGAACGTTCCCGACACGTTGAACATGATGACGAAAATCTGGAGGCAGAAGAAAATGCCCAAGATAAACCCGCGCACGTAACGGCGGAATACAACCATGCGGAGCAGGAGCCATACAGTCGCCACGAGCAAGATGACCGTGAACGTCGTGTAGAACGGGTTCACCATGATGCCGCCGAAAGCCGGGTCGACATCGAGGTTCATCATCGTCTGGATATTCGTCTTCAGGTTGAACCACAGGTTATCGAAGGAATGGGCCGCATGTTCCCCGCCCTGGAAGTCGTAACCGCGATAGGCCGCCATGTTGTTCACGCTGGGCCAGCTCACCGCAATCACGGCGGCAACAAAGGCCGGCAGGCGGTAAGGCTTCTCGAGGAAGTAGCGGTAGTAGTAGAGTGCGAACGGAATGAACGCGAACACCGTCTCCTGGCGGGTCTGCGCAAAGAACCCGAGCAGCGGGACCGTCAGCAAGAAATGCTTCCACGTTACCTTGTTCGCAGGCACAAAAGCATACCAGGCCATAAGGAAGGTCAGCAGGCAAATGTAGAGCACTTCCGTAGATGCAGAGCGCGACTGGAGCAGGTATATGGGCATACCTCCCAGGAAGGCGACTGCAGCCAGTGCCAGTTTATCGCTCCTGAACCACTTCGACAGCGCGAGGAAGAACGCCAGCAGGCTCAACAGGTAGAACGGATAGTTCACCTTGAGCGCAGTATCGCGCGTCGGTTCCATGAAGTTGAACACAAGCGAGTAGACGAACCCGAGTGCCTTGCCCTTGAAGTTGTTCACCTCGCTCTTGCAATCAAGGACTCCATCCGTCCAAACGCCCTCGTTGCAGATGCCGCCCGTATGCTGGAAGTACATCTGCAGGCCCATCGATTCCCAGCTGGTCTCGTCGCTCAGTACACGGTGCGTATTGCTGATGTTCCCGAACACGAACACCGAGAAAATAATCATCAGGATGGCAAGCCCGCAAAAGGCCTTACCGCTCGGCAAGAACTCCCGGATATGCTTCGCGATAAACGGTACGTTTACCACCACGCCCGCAATGAACAGCACAAACGTCGAGAGTATCGCATAGTAGCCCCAGTCGATATCCCAGCGGCGCGCGTACGAAACGGAAAGGTTGTTGAATATGAGGAACGCGGCGACCAGCACGGCGACCGTGGTCGCAAGCATCACCGCCTGTGGCTTGCCCAGGCTGAGCGACGTTACCCACTCGTGCAGGGACGTGGTCACCGACTTCTGTTCAATCTTTTCTTCTACAGTAACAGTTTTCTCTTTCTTTTTCATAATAACTAGTTTGCTGAAATTCCAAGGCGTTCCATGGCAATTCTCTTGCCGGTCTGCACGTCGCTCTTGCCGCTCCCGAGTTTCGGGAGTTCATCCACCTTCACCACGGCACCGGGGAGCATGAGCGGCGGGAGGCCCACCTGCTTGAGCATATCCTTCACCTCGTCTTCGGACTTATCGCCCGCATACACGAGCACAATCTTCTCGCCCTTGCTGCCATCCGGGACGGCAACCGCAAAGTGGTCAATTTCGTCGAACAGCGAGCATTCCGAAATCTTGAAGTCCACCGACCCAAGGCTCACCATCTCGCCACCAAGCTTTGCGAAGCGGCTGTAGCGGTCCACAATCGTGAGGTAGCCGTCCTCGTCCACGTGGCCCTTGTCGCCCGTCTTGTACCAGCGCTTGCCGTTTATAACCGCAATCGCCTGTGCCGTACGTTCCGGGTCCTTCAGGTAGCCCTTCATAATCTGCGCACCGCCAATCAAGATCAGGCCATCCTCGCCCACGGCGAGTTCTTCCATGGTATCGGGGTCCACGATGCGGATCTGCGTTCCGGGCAGCGGAGCGCCAACGGTACCCGGCTTGTTGCCCTCGATAACCGTCTTGTAGTCGTCCATGAGCA
Organism: Fibrobacter sp. UWR3; assembly: GCF_900143055.1. Classification (NCBI taxonomy): domain Bacteria; kingdom Pseudomonadati; phylum Fibrobacterota; class Fibrobacteria; order Fibrobacterales; family Fibrobacteraceae; genus Fibrobacter; species Fibrobacter sp. UWR3. The sequence goes on from NZ_FRCW01000006.1 coordinate 87,674, forward strand.
CGTCCTTCGTGTTCACCGCCGCCACCGGAGTCGTTTCCGTACAACCGAACCCCTCGAAAATCTCGAGCTTGAACTTGTTGCGGTAAAGCTGGCGCACATCCTCGCGAATCTTCTCGGCGCCGGCGTAGATGCTACGCACATGCGAGAACATCAGCGGGTGCACCGCGCGGTTCATGCCCCACATGCGCAGGAACGTGCCCGTGGCCACCATGATGCTCACCTTGAACTGGGCACACATGCGCGACACGAGCCTTGCATCCGTCGGGTCGGGGCAGGTCGCCACCGGCACGCCTTCCACAAGGCACAACATCGTCGTGATGGAGAACCCGAACGCATGGAACAGCGGGAGCGAACCCAGGAATACGTCTTCCGCGGTCGGCAACAGCACGCTTTCGCACTGCTTGATATTGCCAATCAGGTTCAGGTGCGTGAGTTCCACACCCTTCGGGCGGCCCTCAGAACCGGAACTGAAGATGATGGTCGCCACGTCATCAAGGCTCACCTTCTTGAAGAAGCGAAGCTCCAGGTACCAGGCCGGCAAAAGCATCACGCGCAAGAAGTTCTTCACGAGCGTCGACTTGTGCAGTTGCCCCTTCAGGTCTTCCATGTAGTAGACCTTGTACTTGTCGAGCAACTTCTCCATCGGGAGGCCCTTCTGCTTGAGTTTCTCGACAAACACGCGGGCCGTAATAATCGTCTTCACTTCGGCCACGCCACAGCAGTAGTCCATCGTCTCGGGCGTGTTCGTGTAGTTCAGGTTGTAGACCGTCTTGCCCCTGATGAGGCACGCCATGTTCACGATGATTCCCGGGCCGGAAGGCGGAATAAGCACGCCCACCTGCTTCTCGCCCTTCGTGAGTTTCTCGATCATGCCCGCAAACGAGAGCGCCGCCGTCGCAAGCGCGTTTGCTGAAAGGTGGTTGCCGTCGGGGCTATAAACGGAGGGCCCGCTGCCGACTCGCTTCACCGTGCGAATCCAGGCAGATGCCACCGGACGCAACTTGCGGATGTAACTCGTCCACGCGGTAATCGAGAGTTCCTGCACCGCGCGCTTCACCATCATCGGGTTGGAATCGAGCGGGAGTTCGTTGCCGAACGCGACAGAAATGATACGGCCACCGCTATGCACCATGTCCTTGAAGCCGGCATCAGCCATGGAGTAGCTACTCCCCCACAGCCCCTGCACGTAGAACGGCAACAGTTTCAGGCGCGGCACATCCTTCACAACGGACGAGTAGTCCAGGCGGAAGCGGCTCATGTTGCCCGTCGAGGTCATCGCGTTTTCCGGGAACATCACCACGGCTTCGCCGCGCAGCAAGGCCTTCTTCGCCTCCTCCATCGCGGGAGCAGGGTTCGAGATATCGAGGTCAATCGTTTCCATCTGCGAAAGCAACAGCTTCACGTACCACTTCTCAAAAGGCCTGCGCGTAATCACGAAACGCATCGGGCGCGGGCTTGCCATCTGGATAATCGCCCAGTCAATGTACGAGATGTGGTTACCCACCAGGAGCACCGGGCCTTCCCACGGAATGTTCTGCACGCCCGTCACCAGGAACCGGTAGTGCATCGATAGCACCGAGCGCAATAGCTGGCGCAAAAGCGTCTGCGGCATGGCCCACAGCGCCCACACCGTACCCACAAGGCAGACGATGCCGAGGATAAAGAACAGGCTCATCCGGTCGACAGCAAAGTAACGGATGGCGACAATCGCGAGGATATCGAAAACGAGAATGCTCAGGTTCTGCACCACGTTCGAAAGCGAGAGCACGTGGCCCGCGGAACGGGGCTTGGTGTTGTAGAGCATCGTCGCGAACATCGGGAGCGCAAAGATGCCGCCACAGAACCCGAGAAGCGCGAACGCGATGGCGTTATACGGGCGCGGAATCAGCGGAATGATGAATATGAGGATGGAAGCCCCTGCGGTACCCATCGGGATAAGCCCCATCTCGATAAAGTTCATCGACATGCGCATCGCAAACCAGAAGCCCGCGACAAGCCCGATGCCCGTACCGAAAATGGCATAGTTCGCAAGGGCATCCTGCGTAAACAGCGAGCCCGAGCTGAACTGGTCCTGGATGACGAACACCATCAGGAATATCATGACCCAGAAAATCGCCTGCCCGACAATCGACTGGCGGAGCGCCCGGTTCTTCCACGCCTTCGCCATCTTGCGGCGCGCGTACTTGAACGTAAGGAACTGCTTCCAGGGGAATTTCAGTGTTTCATCGTAGGCGCCGATAGACGGGAGCCGGATTGCAAAAATCACCCCCAGAACCTGCAGTGCACCGAGCGAATAGAGCACGGGCTCGACCAGGTTCTCGCGGACGGCAAACGCAAGCGACACGCCCGCAAAGAACATCGCGCAGAACGTGACTATCATGAGAGTCCCGCTCCCGCTGGCAAGGAAACGCACCCCTATCAGTTCCTTCATGTAGCCGTTCTTTGCCGGACTCTGGAACGCCTGCAGCACAAAGAAAAGCCCGACACCAGCAAACATCATGGGCAGGCAAGAATGGTACACACCGACACCGAACAACCCCAGCGGGAGAGCCGAAAGCACCGTCGTCCACAGGAGCACCCGTTCCTTCGGGTGCTTGTCCGACATAAAACCCGCAGGCGTCAGCAGCAGCACGCAGGGCAACAGGAACAGCAGGTGCAGCACGTAGAACTGCCACGAACCCGTAGCCGTATACCCCATGCGGCTAAGGACGAGTTCCGTGTAGGCAATAATCGCGGTAGAGACCGCCACCTGCGTAAAAGCCAAACCAAAAAACGAGAAAAAGCCTTCGACCTTTTTCATCTTTATTCCTTTATATATCCAATCCGGCAAGGCCTGCGCCTTCCCTCATGGTAAATATAGCAAGGCGCACCATTATATATATAAGAACGGCCCCCGAAAGGGAGCCGTCCTAATAGGTTCTAGACGCTATCTAGCCTAAACCGTCTTACTTCACTTCGAAGTAGTAGGTCTGGAGAGTCTTGCCTTCCTGGGAAAGCTGGATAATCTGCTTGCCCTTCGGGAGGTCGCCAGAAATCTTGTAGAGGTTTTCGGCAACGTAGGTCACCTGGAGGTCGGTAGCCTTGCTCTTGTCCGGGAAGATACCCTTCACGTCGGTCTCGGTGAAGCCCTTGCAGTCCTTGTGGTTTGCAACTTTGTCTTCAACGGCAGCGAAGGTCTTCGCGACGAGCGGAGCGGTCACGGAACTAGCATTCACGTAGAGCACGTTGAGCTTGCCATCCACGACGAGCGGTGCGGAAAGCGCAATCATCTTGGAAGCCGGAGCAGCGGCCGGAGCGGCAGCCTTCTTGGCCTTCTTACCCTTCTTGCCCTTGGCCTTCTTGTCGGCCTTGGGGGCCGGAGGAAGCTTGGCGGTTTCGGAAGCGGCAGGCATCTCGAGGCGGTAGCCGGCGATGGATTCGGTGCACTGCGTGGAGAACAGCACCCATTCGTTGTTGATCTTGGTCGGGGTCTTCTCGCCCGTCTTGTACAGGCCCGGGTTCACCTGGTCGCTGTAGATGTAGAGCTTGACCTTGAGGTTCGGTTCGGCCTCGGTGGTCTGGACGGGGTTACGGCTCTTCACGTACTTGGAGCGGCCGGCGAGGATGCGGTAGCTGCCAACGGGAACCTTATTGAACTTGAATTCGCCCTTCTGGAGTTCTTCCTTGTAGGGGTACTTTTCCTTGGTCGTGGTGTAGATAGTGGAGTCCATCCACACGGTCGGCATCGGGACAGGCTGTTCAGTGAACGGATCAAGCACGACACCTTCAATGGTACCAGTCTTGTCGCAAGCGGTCATGCCCATGGCGATGAGAGCGGCGGCACAAGCAGTCATAAGTTGTTTCTTCATCGTTTTTTCCTTGTGTTATAAAAACGGAATTGAATTTAAAAAAAAATGCCCCCCGCAAAGTGGAGGGCACAGAAAAGAGCCTAAAATTAAGCTTCTTCTTCGGCCTTGGCGGGTGCAGCCTTGCGGGTCTTGCGCTTTGCGCCCGTGATGTTGCCAGCGAAACGCTTGTTGAAGCGGTCGATACGGCCAGCCGTATCCACGCGATGCTGCTTGCCCGTCCAGAACGGATGGGTATCAGCCGTGATTTCAAGGGAAATCACGCTATGTTCAACACCATCGATAGTCTTCTTTTCGGCGGAAGACTTCGTGGAGCGGGTGATGTATTCTTTACCCGTATTCGCATCGACGAACACGACCGGTTGATAGTTAGGGTGGATACCTTCTTTCATTTTTAAACTTCCTATTGAAGTGATTAATTGGAGTTCCAAATTTAGCAGATTTTGGCAAATTTGGCAAGATACGGGCTCTTTTTTTGTATTTTTTAGGGCATGAGAACGCTCAAGAGTTTAATTGCCGTGCCCGTTTTGGCCGGTTTTGCGCTTTACCTTGCCGCCTGCAACGACGAACGCCCCGTGGCAAAAGTCATCGTGGTAGACCAGAAAATGCCGCTCATCGAGTGGCCCGACAGCGTGTACGTGAACTCGCTCGACTCCATTTTGGCACTCGAGCCCGTCAAGAAGTCCGCAAACGAGAAGAAGGACGTACACCTCACGTTCAACTCCAAGAGCGCGCCCGTATTTAAGCTGCCGAGTTCCGTAACCGGGCAAAAAGGCGGGCCAAAGCAGCCCAGTACCGCAGAAATGCTCAAGAGAATCGCCGCCGAAAAACAGGCGCGCGAATCGGGCAAGGCCGCCCCGCAAGGCCGGAGCGACGACGTTTCCGGCAAGAAGGCGGAGGCCTTCAGCGACAAGTTCGTGAACGCGATGAGCGCGCTGCAGTCCGACCCGAACAACGCGAGCCTCTACAAGATGGTAACCGCAAACGACGAGGATTTGAGCAAGCTTTTGCGCCGGACCTACGGTGCAGGTTCACAGACCCTCCCGCTGTTCTTTGCAAAGTCCGCACTGCAAACAGTAAACCCCGGCATCAATCTGGATAACCTGAATGCCGGGGATAAAGTGAAAGTTCCAAGGATTTAATTAAAGCACGCCCTTGCTGCTGGGAACGCCCTTCACGTTACGGCTCGGGGCAACGGCCATGGCCATCGCGCGGGCAAACGCCTTGAAGATGCTTTCGAGGCAGTGGTGGTTGTCGTTTCCGTAGAAGAGTTCCACGTGCAGGTTCATGCGGGCATTCTCGCACAGGCTCTTAAAGAAGTGCTCGAACATGCTGGCCTCGATGCCACCTGCCATGGCGGCAGGCAGGTTCACGTTCCACACGAAGCCTATGCGGTTGCTGAAATCGAGGCAAACGCGGCTCAGGGCCTCGTCCATCGGGACAAAGTAAAAGCCGTAGCGTTCGATTCCCTTCTTGTCTCCAAGGCATTCCACAATCGCCTGACCGAGCACAATCGCGATGTCTTCCATGCTGTGGTGCATATCGACAGCGGTATCGCCCTTGCAGGTGAGGTTGAGCGTAAAGCCGCCATGCACCTGGAACAGGTCGAGCATGTGGTCGAGAAACGCGTTGCCGGAATTGACGACCCCGCGGGAAGCCTCGTCCAGGTTCAGCGAGAGTTCGATATCGGTTTCGCCGGTCTTTCTCTTGATGTTCGCGGTACGCATTAGCGGCCTCCCTTCGTCTTCACGATTTCGCCACCGAACACGCGGAACTTGGCCACACGGCCGTACTTCGATTCGGGAATCTTCGTTTCCTTGCCGTTCAGGAGCATCTTGGAAATTGCACGCGGCTCGCCGATGATTACATACAACGTATCAGCAGACTCGTAAATCATGCGGGAGTTCTTTTCGGCGATGTTCGCCTCTTTCACGAACGCACCGTCTTCTTCGTGACGCTTGATGCCGACCCACGAACGCATCGCGCCGGAGCCCAGCAATTCCATATGAGTCTTGCCCGAGGCGGCTTCCGCATTTTCGGAAGTCTTCGAGACAGAAGAAATGAAGATGGTAGCCGATGCCGGGAGGTCGGACTTCTTCACGGCCTCGTCAACAACAGCCTGCGTCACGGTCTCGTCGGCCTTCTTCGCGGTATCAGTTTTCGCCTTCGCCGCAGAATCTTTAACGACAGAATCTGTCACAGCCGTATCAGGAGCAACAGCTTCGGCACCTTCGGGCATCTCGGTGATATCTTCAACCGGAGCAGGCGGTTCGTTCGCTTCGACAGAAGCCGTTTGCGGGGCCTGCGCAGCTGCCTCGCTCTCGCCCATTTCATTCAAGAAATGAGAGCCGACCACAAATGCCAGTACGAGCAAGACGATAACAATAGGCACGGCCTTGCTGCGGGGCTTCTTTTCCTCGTCGGTCATCGGGGAAACCTTCACGGGTTTCTCGGGTACCGGAGAAAGCAGGCTCGAGAACTTCTTGCCCGATTCCATGTAGTAAAAGTCGAGAATCCTCTTGGATTCAAGCCCAAGCTTCTCACAAAGGGAATTGAGGTAGCCACGGACGTAGGCTTCCACCGGGAAGGCCTTCCAATCACCACTTTCAATCAAGGTTATGTTTTTTACTGTGAGTTTCGTCACAGTGGCGAGTTCCTCTATGGACATTCCCTTGGCCTCGCGCACGCGGGTAAGGTATGCCCCAAGGCGTTCGTCGGGGCGCTTGTCTTCAATAGGGTTCATACTCATACATCTACCTTCTGCCTTGCAAGCATTTCGAGCGTCAGGGCCACGGGCAAGCCCACGACGTTGTAATAGCAACCTGAAATCGATTTGATAAGGCGGGCTCCGCGGGTCTGGATTCCGTATGCCCCCGCTTTATCCATCGGGTCCTTAGAATTTACATAATCTTTCAGTTCTTGTAATGTGTTCTCCCGGAAAACCACCTCTGTTTCTTCTCGTTGAGTATCAACGACTTGCGAATCTTTTGCAAGTGCGACTCCGGTAATAACTTTGTGAGATTTTCCGTTCAGTTTTTGTAGCATTTCAAGGGCTTCTTCGGGGGTTTTCGGCTTCCCGAGGGGCTTCCCGTCCAAAAAAACTAGCGTATCGTACCCGAGCACATACTCTCCGGGCCTCATTTTCGAAACGGCGAGCGCCTTCGCGGCGGCATTCTCGCCAGGGAAATCGAGCGGGTCTTCGCTCCTGGGGCGTTCTTCCTCGTTCGAGACAACCACCTCGAAATTCACCCCAATCTGGGTGAGGATTTCACGGCGCCTCGGCGAACCGCTCGCCAAAATTACTTTATTTGTAACAACATCACTCATTGAACACTCCACATTTCACATCACACATTTATCAGTTCGTATCCGTGCTACCTGCGTTAAGCTTGATATCGGGCAAGTCCCTCACGTAAATCGAGAAGCTCCAGCCTGCTGCAGGGCCCGTGGGCGTCCACGTAAAGTCAAGTTGCCAGCAGTGCAACACCCTGTTGAACGTGAAGCGGTGCGTCACGAACTTGCCCTCGTTGTAATCGTACTGCGTACTGTAAGAGACTTCCCAGTTTACCGTCGGCTGGAAACTTGCCGAAATCGAAGTCGAGTGGCTCACGTTATCCTGGAACAGGTCCTTCCCCACTCGCGTACTCGAGAACGAATAGCGGTAGTTTAGCCCGAGCGACCACTTCTTCATCTCGTACTTGTTCATCTGCGAAGGCAGGCCCACGTTGAACGTTCCACTCCAGTTAAAGCTGCGGCTCAGTTCATAGCCCCAGTACGTGAGTTCCGGGAACCTTACCTTGTTCGGGTCGTCCGAATACTTGTGGTACAGGCTGTGGCGCGTAGTCACGGTAAACATGTAGTCAGGCAGAATCTGCAGGCCGAACGTAGAATTGATGTCCGAAAAATTCAGGGAATCTGCCGCAAAGTTGTACGAAACGCTATGGCGCGTAGTAAGCAATCGACGGTTGCCGTACTGGTCCTCGACCGCCTTCGCCGTATCGCCCTTCGTGGTATCGGGCTTGTGGCCCACCACCTTCAGGTACTTGATATCGAAGTCATTGCCGAGCGAAAGACCTACGGTCTGCTGTTTCTTCTGGAAAGGCGACTGGCCAAGTAACGGGTGCGGGGCAAAGTACTTCGCCGTATCGATTTCGGGCGCGTACGTGTACGACACGCTCGGCGAAAGGATATGCCTCACGCCCGTAAAGCGCCCAATTTCAGGCACCCAGATGCCGTACAGTTTGGTATCGGCGGTAAGGCTGTAGTTGTGGTTGTACGCAAACTCACCGTAACTATCGTGCTCCGGGTCGAGGCTTGTACGGCGCTTCCAGTACTTGCTCGAATCCTCCGGGTTTATCCACGACTGTCCGGTCCAGTACCCGCTCCAGGTGGCACGCGGGGTAAGGTTAATCACGTTGAACAGTGAGCCCGAGTAATCCAGCGAGTAGGTGCCGGAATAACCCACGTACTTCGCAAGCGTATCGACATCGAGCGTGGTGTCGCGGCCCTCGCGCGTATGGTAGTTGAAGCGGTTCGTAAAGCTGTAGTTGAGCTTTTCGAGGTATTTCCAAAACGAGTTGTCGTCGATGGCAACGCCGTCGTCACCGCTATCGAAATTGAACAGCGGTCCGTTCATGCGGAACTGCACGTCGGGCAACTGGCGTTCCACGTAACCCGTCTGCAGGTTGTTGGTCTGGCTCGCCTTCACCGTAAGGCTCTTATTGGTACCGAACCTTCCCGAATACGTGAGGTACGCGTTCGCCTGCTGGTTGAGGATTGTCTCGGCATCAAGCGCCTCGCGGCGTACGCTCTGGTCACTCACGAACGAACCGGTACCCGTCAAAGTGTGCTTGCCATCGGGCGTCAGGTTCTGGTTGTGCGAGAAGTTGATGTCGTAGCCGCTGTTGTCGAAGTTGAATTCCCGGAGATACGCCTTGTACGACACGTTACCGTCGAGCACATAGCGCTTCTTGTAACGCACCTGGCCCGTGATAGTCGACTTCTCGAAGCGAGCCTCCTCGCCTTCAACAATATCGCCCGAAAGTGTCGCATCCCAGTAGTCGTTCGGCGCATAGTAGAAACCGAGGTTACTCAGGTAGTAGCCCTGCACCTGGTCGCCACCGAACTTGGGAGTAAGCAGGCCCGACTTGCGCCCGCTCTTCAAGGGAGCGACGATCATCGGGAGCACCGCCACCGGCACGTCAGCGATGTTCAAAACCACAGGCCGTGCCGTAATCGTCTCCTTGGGCTTGACCACCATGCGGCGACCGTAGAAGTAGAAATGCTGGTGCGTAGAATCGTTACAGGTACTAAAGTCGCCACGCGCAATCTGGATGCGAGAATCCGGGAGCCTGCGCACCTCCATGCCGTTCAGCTGCTGGTTATCCTGGTAGGTAGTCGCGTAGTAGATTTCGCCGATGCGGCTGTTCATGTTGTACTTGAGTCGCATGCCCGAAAGCGAAGGGTTCTTGGTTTCGCGGAGCACGGGCTCGCCCGCCGCCGCAAGCACGGAATTCTTCTGGTCGAACCAGATGGTATCGGCATCGAGTGTCGCCGTGCGGTACTTGAGCTGCGCGTTGTTATTCAGGTTGAACGTTTCCTTCTCTACATCGTAAATGAGGTCTACCGCGCGGTACTCAATCGTGTCCGTCCCCGTCGTGTCGTTCATCCAGTCCACCTCGGTGGTGTCCTCGACCGGCTGCTCGCGTTCCTCAAGTTCAAAGCGCGTCATGTCCTGACCGAATGCGGCAGGAGCAATGAAGGTCGCTAGCAAAAACAGCAAAACGGCCCACAGCAGACTATGGGTTCTAGACAAAATCACGTTGCGGCAAATATAGGAATTAGTTATTGGTCTTTGGTCATTAGTTATTGGTTGTTGGTCATTAGTTGTTAGAAAAATATGGCCGCAGGACGTTTATTGCGAAAGGCCCGAGCCCTCAATTAACTTGTTCAAAAAAAAGAACCCCTGGTAGAAAACCAGGGGAGACTCGAGCGGCTCTCGTAAAGACGAGCGGCCGCCAATAACCTTTGCTTACTTGAGCACGGCGAACTTGCCAGACACGCCGAAGGACTGTTCGATGCTCACCATATATCTACCACTCGGGAGGTTATCCCCATTCCAAGACACGGAGTTGAAGCCAGCCGGAGCGTTATCCACGCGCACGGATGCGACTTCTTCGCCGTTCGGGCCAGAAACCTTCACGACAGTCGTACCTTCGGTCTTGAGCGTAAACGCGATGGTGTTGCGGTTAAAGGACTTGAGCGAAGCGCCGTTGGACTTCGCCTTCTTGTTGGGCGCAGCCTTCGGGCCAAATTCATCTTCCTTCTGCACGAACACGCCGTTCAGGTGCTTTGCAGAAACGCCCTTCGCATCGCCCGCCACCACGGTACCGCGGCTGAGGACGGCAAGCAACTTCTTGTTGGCTTCGGTACCGCTTGCAAACGTCTCGAGTTCGGCGCCGTTGAATTCCTTCTTGTCGCCGTACCAGGCGCTCACGGATTCCTCGTCAAAATCCTTCACGAGCATGGAAGCACGACGCACCACCACGGAAGCCGTATCGCCGTTGCTCACGTAAGTGAGTTCGACCGGTTTGTTCACCTGGCCGCGAATCTGGCCCTTGGAGAACTCGATGTTCTGGCCCTTCAGGGAAACGCCATCGACAGCGACAATCACGTCACCGGTAGCAATCTTGGTATCGGCAGCAGGGCCACCGGGAATCACTTCGGCAACGTAGACGCCAGCCGGGACCTGGTAGATGGTAACGCCAATACCGCCGAAATCTTCGTCGGCCATGACAGGGGCTGCGGCAAGGGCAGCCATCAGGGAAAACTTAGCAAGCTTGTTCATAAGATCTCCTTACAATTTATCCATCTTAAATATACAATAAATAATCGTACCGGCAACAGAAAATGTCAAATATTTGCCCCAGAGCGGGCTTTTTTACACAACTACTTCGCAAGACCAAAGCGAAGCGGGCGCTCGCCCTTCACGCGGAGCACGTACACACCACGTTCAAGGGTTTCAAAGCCGACAACCTCACCCTGCGACACGCGACCGTTCATGACAGTACGGCCACGCAGGTCCATAACGGCATACGGCAGGTTCGAGCCCGACGCAACGGTAAAGTTCATGTTGCCCTCGCCCATGCGCACCTGCGACGGGCGGGCCGTAGCAACAGCAAGAACCTTCGTAGAGGCAGGCTTCTGGGTCAGGCCGTAAAGGAATGCGAAAACCTTCTCGCGTACCTTCACGCCGTAGCCGTCCTCGTCATAGAACTCATGCGGCATGTCGTCGACAAAATACGTCTCGTGTTCCACGTCCTTCGCCTTGAGCACGGAATCCACAACAAAACTACCATAAAGCGTGGGCGTATTGATGCTTATGGAATTGATTCCCGCAAGCTTGAGCATCATCATGTTCACGCCCAGCGTATTCGCGAGATTCCCGAGGGGCCGGCCCGTCTTGAACAGCACGGTGCTGTCGGCAGTCCCATGCACTAGGAGCACCGGAGATGCAGTTTCTCCGATAATGGAGGGGTCGTGAACGCCACCCCACAAGGCAACAGCCGCATTCGCCTGCGGATTTTCACCCTGCACGCCGTAAATGTCTAGTTCGCCCAGGTCCGGAGCGTCGTGTGCAACGGCAGGAACCTCGGAAGGCTTGTCCATGTAGATGTTCTCGAGGGCAAGAATCGCTCCCGCGCTGTTGCCCAGCAGGTAAATGCGGTCCTTGTCAATCCCCAGATCAGAAGCCTTGGAACGCACGTAGCGGACAGCTGCACGCACGTCCTGGATTCCACGATAAACGGTACGCGAGAAGTTCAGACTATCGATGGTGAGCACCTTTTCTTCGAGCGTAGCCGTAATGCCCAGGCGGTACTGCACCGCAATGGCGACAAACCCGCGGGCGGCAAGCGAATCGCAGTACGTCACCGACTGCTGTTCCATATCGTCCTTGGAACCGGCGGCAAACGCGCCCCCATGCATCACGAGCACCGCGGCGCGCTTCTTTTCGGTATCGCCCTTGGGGGTATAGATATCCATGTGCAGGTCGATAGGCGCCATGTCCGTCTCACTTTCGTACAGGTAAACAGTGCGCCCCTGCCCCATAAGCTGCGTCATCATCGTAGAAAGCGGGCTGAGCAGACTCAGGTGGTTCACGTCCGTCGCATAAACGACATCGTTTTCCACCTCAACATCGAACATGCGGTCCTTGTAACGTTCCGCACCATACGAAGCTGAAACAGCAAGCCCCAGGGCCAGAATAGCGGATAGAACTTTCATGGAATATCCTTATTAAAGCGTTCTACCCGCAATAATAATAAATTATTGGGCGCCGCTATCGGTCCGGATAATCCATGCATTATCCGCATCGGCGAAATCGACGCTGTACTCGTAATCGGGCTTGTAGCCGAGAGCATCGCCATCAACGGACTTGCCGCCTGCCGTGAACAGGTTATCCTTCATCGCGACAAAGCCGACCGTCGAATCTACCGGAGAGCCGTCCTCGTTATACCAGCGGTAAAGCGTCACGGCCATCTCGTTATTGAAAACGTTGGATTCGACAAGGCAGCGTGCAGAATCAGAACAGACCACACCAGACAACTCGACACCATCGAAGAAGTTGCTGTAGGCATGGAGCACACCGCCATGCGAGAGAACGCCATCCCTGCTCAGGCCCGCAAAGTAGCTGTGATGCACTGTCAGGCTCTGCGCGGTATCCTTGATGATATCGCCCGAAAGCCCGAAGAGCACTCCCGTCTGCGCATTTTCGAAGCGCGACCAGGATATGGTAACGTTGTGCGAGCCGCGCTTCACGTCGAGTTCCACCAGCGGGTATTCCTCGAAGGTGCAGTGGTCCACCCATACGTGATGCGAACGGTTGTGAATCGAGAGCGCCCTGCGCGAACTGGTATCGAGCACGGTTATCGCGGGAGCCGTAAACGTGATGTTTTCGAAAATCAGGTTGCTCGATGTTTCGGTAAGGATTCCCATGCCAGCAAAGCGCACGTCGCGCCCGCGGCCATCAAAGGTCTTGTCGTTCTTGAGGCGGAGCGGAGACTGCAAGTTATACGTACCGCTCTTCTCGAAAAGAATCCACGTGGGGCCTTCGCGATAGGCACAGTCACGGAGAGAACCCGGAGCGATTACGGCCGAAGTTTTCGCATTGCCCGCAGAATCCACCTCCGTCGTGTCCTCGACAATCAGGTAGTCTTCCGTCGTGGTGACGATGCAGATTTCGCCTTCCACCCTAGAGATGTTGCCCAGGGTATCGGTAATACCCGCAGCACCCAGAGTACCGACAGCATAGCCCTCCATCTGGGCTAGCAGCGCATCGTGTTCGCTCCAGTCCTTCTCGGGATACTTGCTCGCTACCGGTTCACGATTCTTGAACACCTTTATTTCGGATTCGGGATCCGTGCAATCTACATACAAAGTATCGCCCGGCACGAAACTGAGCGTAGCCGAATTCTTTTCGGCAGCATCGGTCACATGCACATCGAATGCCCCCACCGGGAGCGAGTCGATCACGAAATGCCCGGTACTATCGGGAACCACGTAGCGGTCAAGCCCCATCACGCGAATCACGGGAGATTCTTCCCCGAGGAAAACGTACCCCTCGATTGTCGAAAGTTCACCCAGCTTGACGGTTTCCGACCTTGCCGCGTTCGTATCGAGAGTGAGGTTAAGGACCGCACCCGAGGCCCTGGAATCGCGCACGTTGCGGACTTCCAGCGCGTACTTCCCCGGTTCGGCCACAATTTCCACGAAACCGGCTTCGTCCGATTCCACCCATGCCGCACCAGAGGCGCCATCGCTCAGGTAATCGTTCGGGAGCATGCGCACGCGCGAATGGCCCGCGGGCGAACCGTCGGCAAGTTGCACCTGCAGGGCGATTGTCGATTCCGCCTCGGTACCGCCGGCAACCTTGCCGTCGTTGCTGCACGCCGTAAAGGCGAGCAGCGCAGCCGCCGCAACGGGCATGCTCCATTTCATTCCACACACCTTACTCATTGTTCACCCTCCCCAGATTTTTCCGCAGAAGGCTCCACACCCTCGTTCATCTCGAGCCCGCGTATGCGGCGCTTGCGCCCTCGGCGCTGCGGCGGCGGATACGGGTCCGAAAGCGGGAACAGCTGCATCCCCAACTGGAACACGCGATTGGGCTTTTCGCACTGCGCCACCTTCGCAAGGATTTCCCTGCGGAAGCGGCGAACCATCTCGACCAATTCCTTGTAGGTATCCTCGTTGCACGCAAAGGCGAGCGTCGAAAGGTTGCGTTCACCGCGGTCAAAGCGGTCCATCGCATCTTGCGCCACATTCAGGTTCTGCTGGATATACGAATTCACCGCCGTGCTGTACGATTCCGAGCCGCTCGAAATCAGGCCCTGCGTCTGCTCGTAAAAACCCGTCTCGGGATTCTTCTTGATCATCGAGAGGCGTTCGAGAAGCGCAATGGAGGAACGCACCTGCGAACCCGTAATCGGCGGGCGCACCATGAGCCCGAGGGCAGCATCGTCGCCCACATACGGGTAGAAAGTCACAAGTTCGCGGACTACCGCATGGTACCAGTGGTCAAAGTATTCGAACTGGTCTTTCGCCACGTTCTCGACCTTGCATTCCTTCGTGGCGACAAGCTTTTCAAGATACTGCCTGCTTTCAGTGTGGGTCTTCGCCTGGTTGAAGGCGACCATGTCGGCAAAATAAGCCTTTTCGCGTTCGTCGTTACAAAAGATATCGGCAAAAACAGAAACAAGCCGGGCAGTCAGGTTGCGCTTGCCCTGCAAAATCTTGTTGAACATCGACGCGTCAAAACCGGCGCGCTCTGCAATATAGCGATGGCTAAAGCGCCAATCACCCGCATGGCGTTCCTCGTAAGCGTCGCGCAAAAATTCGCGATAGTTCAGATACTCAAAAAGATTAATCATTTCACCCTAAATATAACAAAAAGTCCACACTTCGCAGCATAAAAAAGTCAACAACCAATAATGGTGTGAGCAGGCGCAAAGATTGCACCGGCCCACCCAATATCAGCGTTCGAAGTATCGCCCCTTCGGGAGTTTGGAACGCGAGTTCGTGCCGGGAACTATGCGTCCGAGAGCGTTGAAGCGACGGCCATCGCGAACCGCAGGAACATCCGTCGGACGTTTCACAATCGCATCCGTTCCACTCGAAGACGATTCTACATCGCCCTTCACCTTCGCAGGGCTGCATCCGGTGCGGTACACGCCCTTGATGTCGAAGGCAATCATGTCGATATTCGGTCCGCCATCTGCCGAGGCAGAGGCAAGTTTCACCTTAAAGTCAAGTGCATCCACCCAAACGTCCTCAACATAGGCGGTATCCCACTTGTCCCAGCTTCCGGTCGACTTGAACGTCACGTCGTACTCACCGTTATCGACAGTCACCTTCATGTCTCGATCAGAATTACCTACGAACGAGTAGCGAATCATTACGCGGGCGTTCGATGCAGACTGGTCCGAGGTCACATTGTAAGTAGCCGTGCTGTAGGCCGAATTGTCAAAGTTGAAGAAGCCCAGGCCCGTATAGCCTTCGTGGTTCGCCTCGGTCCAGCCATCACCCACTTCGGGGTTAGCCATGTCAATCGGAGAAGGCCAGGCTTCGTCGGCAACACCGTCAAAACAAATTTTCGGGTCAAACGAACTCGACGATTCAGGCCCAGCGGAGCTGGAAGAGGTCGGGCTATCGAGAGAATTTTCTTCGCCGTGCGAAGTCGGCTGGCAGGCGGGCCCTCCGTCAAAGACAGCCGTATAGGTCGCAGCGCGGTAGAGGGTCTTTTTGCCATAATAGTTCGAATCGGCAGAAAGCTTATTGCAGTCGTCATCGTACCAGCCAACGAACTTCTTGCCAAAGCTACCGGGGCTCACATGCAAAGTAAGCGGAGCGCCGCCAGGGAGTTGCTGGTTATGCGTAATGAGACCCTTGCTGTTCGAAATATTCGCCTTGACCGTAAATGCGTAGCGCGGCTTGAGGGCAGACACGAGCTGCGTCAGGTTCGCCTTGTTGTCGGCAGAGATGTACGATTCATTTTTCAGGGCGCTTTCAAGTTCCTCGGCAATCCACTGGCAGTGAGCAATGGAGCCCGATTCCTGGAAGTGCGTCGTTCCATCGTTAGTGACACCATCCGGGTAATTCGGGTATTCTCCCTTCAAGAACATCTTGAACTGGTAGCGGGAAACATACGCCGGGTCCCAGCTCTTGCTGTAGGCGTTGTAGGATTTGGCATTCAGGTTCACATAGACAGCGCCGTTTTTCTTGGCGAGTTCTTCCATCTTGCCAACAACGTTGTATTCAGTAAAGATATTGCGGCCATTCGCCCCCATGTTCATGTTCATCGGGGTCACATATACCAGGGTAACGCCCGCACCTTTAGCCACATCGGCATACTGCTGTAGCCAGTAGCCAAGCGAATCAAAGGGGACCTCGCGAGCTTTGCTTCCAAAATAGCGGTCATTATGCCCGAACTGGACCATCATGATATCGCCCTTCTGGAGATTCTTCTTGACCTCGTCCAGGCGGCCTTCCTGCACGAACGTCTTGGAACTGCGACCGCCGATAGCGTAGTTCACCACCTGAACGCGGGAACCGTCAAAGAAACTCCCCAGGATCTGCCCCCAGCCCGTTTGCGGGTAGGCGCTATCCTTGTAGTTACAGACCGTAGAGTCGCCAATCACGTGAACCTTGAAACTCGTAGAATCGCTCACGGCGACACCCGCAAACACGGCAGCGGCGATGAGAAGTTTGAACACTCCCTTCATATCTACCTCATCTTGACCCAGTTTGCGTTGAACTTTTCACTACCCGAGCGGACAACGACGCGGTAAAGACCCGCCGTGCGCACAGTTTCGGACAAGTCCACTTCACCCGCAGATGCGGCCTTGCGAACAACCAGGCGACCACGCATGTCGAACACGCTCACGTCGGCATCACGCACCAGAGAGAGCACGCTGCCACGGAGTTGTACTCCCGCATTTGCGGCCACGCCGCGCAGAACTGTCGTCGACGTATCAGTCGTATCCTTAGTCGAATCCTGAACTTCGGGGCAGCCCTCGCTCACGCGGCAAACGCCTGCAAGGCTGAACCCGAAGGCATCTATGTTCGGAGCTCCGTCACTCGTAAGCGACATAATCTTGAGTTCCGTTTCGCCCTGCGGGGCATCCATCACCACGTAGGCCGTATCCCACTTGTCCCAGGCTCCCGTAGGCGGCGCACTCACAAGATAGTCGTGATCCAGGTAAGCGTTGAACATGCGGTCCGTAGTTCCGCCATTGGCGTAGCGCACGGCAAGCGTCACGTAGCCCGCCGCCGGGAACTTGACCTTGTAAGAAGCGAAAGACGTCTGCGAGTTTTCGAGATTGAAGAAGCCATCGCCCATAAAGCCGGTCCAGTTGTTTTCCTTGTAGCCGACGCCCGTATCGGGACTATAGGCATCGAAGAACTTCTTGATGTTCTTGTCGACCTCGACATCAATCTGCTCGGTACCTTCAATCGGAGTAAACGGAACGAACGTCACATCGGCAAGGCTCTTCGGAGTCGTCGTCGGGAACGCCGTCAAAGCCTTGCCGTCACCGGTATACTTCTGCGCCGTACCGCCCTCATAAACCGCAGTATATTGCGTTGCGGCAGAGCCCATCACGAACGTATGGATGTAGGGAGACTTCACATTGGAGCGGCTCGGGGCACCCACCTTGTTGCCGTTACCGTCGTACCAGCCGAGGAATTTCTTGCCGCTCTTCGGCATGGTCTTGAGCATCACGGTCATTCCCTGCGGGTAATACGCGCCGAGGGACGTCGCATCGGCAGCACCTTCGGGGCTCACCTTGACATCCACCTGGTACATGGGAGCCATGTAGTCCCCGAGCTTTTTCACAATCGGGTCCGCATGCGCACGCATCTGTTCGGTAATGATACGCCCGAATGCGTTCGCACCGTTCATCTGCAAGTGCACCTGGTCCGTCTGGTCACTGCCAAGATTGCTGTATTCCGCGCTCGTCGCATAGTTGAAGATGAACTGAGCCGCATACTGCTCGCCCACCGAAATCATGTAGTTCGCGACCATCTCGCTCATGTCGATAAACGGCACGTTGAGTTCTTCGGCGAGGCTCTTGTTGAGCGCCGGATAACCGCGGTAGCTGTTATGAATCTGCGTCGGGGAATCGTAATACAGGCGGCGAATCGGGCTCATGATAATCGGGTATGCACCCTTCGCGCGGACATCGCTCACCATCTTCTTCATGTTGGAAGCGAAGAAATCCTCGGTACTGTAGCTCACGTCATTGATTCCGAACTGGATTACGACGTAATCGCCCGCTTGCAACTTTTCGGCAATGCAGTTACCGGCAGAACAGCCCTTCTTGAAGAACATGTCGTAATAACCGACAGCGGTATTACCCTTCTTGTCCTTGCCGCCACCGCCAAGAGACATGCCGCCCTGGCCACGGTTCACTACCGCCGCCTTGGTCGGGTCGAACCAGTAATGGAAATCCTGACCCTGACCCTGCTTGGGATAATAGCCCTCGTTCCAGTCCTGCATGGTGGAGTCGCCACACATGTAGATGGTCACCTTCGCAAGCGCCACGGGAGCGGCAAGCATCGAGGCGATTACGGCACCCTGCCAGATTTTAGAGAAAGCGCCCATTACTTTACCATCCTCGTCGCGGCGACAAGCTTGCCGTCGAGTTTCACCTTCACCACGTACATGCCCTTCGGGAGCAGTTCGCGATCATATGCAACCGAGGTCGCGCCAGCAGTCACGTTCCTGGAAACGCCCAGGCGCATCGCACCGGACATGTCGTAGAAGTAAATTTCAGCAAGGCCTGCTTTCGGGGTGTACAACACACCCGTTGAGGGGTTGAACACCATTCCACGCACAGAAGCTGCAACAGGCTTTATCGTGGTCTGCTCGTCGACCTGGCCCGCATAGGCGCTTACGCCCTCGATATCGAAGTAGAACACATCCACATTCGCGCCACCATCGGCAGTCGTCGACTTGAGCGTAATCGTATTGAGTCCCTTTGCCAAATCAATCTTCGCATCGGTCGTAAGCCAAGTCGTCCAGCCGCCGGTCGCATCCATAGAAACTGTCCCTACCTTGACTCCATTCACCACAAGTTCCATATCGCGTGCGGCACTGCCACCGTTTGCAAAGCGGATGCTGATGGTAGTAGAAGCAGTATGTTCGGAATGCAGGTTCCATGTCCCGTAGCTTGCGGTGGAATTGTCGAAGTTGAAGTATCCCTTCTCGACAAAGCCCGTATTGGTCGTCTCGGACCAGCCAATTCCCGCATCCGGCGTAGAAGCGTCGACCTTGGAGGCCTCCTTCTTCGTCGCAACCTCTTCAGCATTTCCCGGAGCAGCAACAGAGAGCACACCCTTCGCAGATGCGGCATCACCCTCACCACCTTCGGTTACAACGGTGTAGGCAAATACGCCCGCTTCCGTCGGAGTTCCAGAAATGGTCACGGTCGAACCCTCTACCTTCGCGGTCACGCCCTTCGGGAGTCCAGTCACCTTCACGCCGTCGCAGCCGATAAACTTGTAGCCAAAGTTCTCGATTGCATTACCCAGCAGGATTCCCTGGTTTTCAAGCCCATCGCCCACCTTCGAAATAGAAGGAGCGAGGCCCGCGACACCTTCGGTACCAAGCATGTAAATGTCGGGTTTCTTCAAGTTCTTCACCATGTCGGGCAGATAATAGCTCACATGAGGCGGCTGGTTGTAGGCAACATTCTGCCAGGCAACACTCACGCGGTATTGCGGGTCATGCATCAGCGTGTAGAGCCTGTGCGGAGTCGTCACGGGAGTCTGGAAAATCGTAATCGTCGAAGGATCCGTGCTGGAACGCGCAATGAATTCTTCGCGCCAGTCGCCAAACAGGTCTGCCACAATGCAGGGATTCGCCTTAGTGTAGTTGTTCAGAGTCGAACTATTCACTTCATAGAAGCTGAAGTAGCGATCGACCGTCTTCTTGCCAGAATTCCACTTTTCAATCTTTCCTCCGCTGCCGCCACTGCCTGTAGCATCCAGCAATTCATCCTGCAGGTCACCGTCAAAGTAAATGCGGAAATTGACCGAGGGCTTAGTCTCATTCAAAAGAGTCCCCTTCACGGTACGCATTCCACCACTGGTACCCGACCACATTTCGAAGCCGCGATTCGTGGAATCGACATCGGCAGCCATGCCACGGCCATTGTCCACATTTCCAGCCTGGGTCTGAGTCGTTCCCCAGATGACCTTGCCATCCTTGTCGCGGAATTCTTCACTATACGCATTCTGCTTTTCTTCGTGAACATCGTAGACTTCCAAACCCGGATGGTCAGGATCCATATCTGAAAGATGCATGGCATCGCCATGGCCAAAACCAGTACGGTATCGGAGCGTTCCGTCATGATTGAGTGCGGCAGCCCCCATAACGATTTCGTCAAAACCGTCGCCATCCAGGTCGCCAACGGAAAGGTTGTGGTTGCCTTCGCCGTAAAGTCCCTGCCCCTTCTTGTCGGAACTGTGCTGCCAGCGGGTCTTGAGTTCCTTGCCGTCAAAGTCATAGGCGGCCACAAAGAATTCGGTATAGTAACCGCGGCTCATGATCACACTCGGGTGAACCCCGTCTAAGTAAGCAATCGCCGCCAGCATGCGGTTGTCACGGTTGCCGTAGGTGTCGCCCGAAATCTTTCCGCGGGCAGGCCAATAGTTAATCGTATGGACAGCCTCGCCGGTATTTCCCTTGAACACCGTCAGGAACTCGTTACCGGTCATGATCGTTCCCGAAGAGGAGCGGTAATCCTTGGAACCGTCGCCAATGACCTTGCCCTTGCCGTCGACCGTCCCATCCGAAGTTTTCATCACAATTTCGGCAATTCCGTCACCATCCAGGTCGTAGACCATGAACTGGGTGTAATGGGCGCCGGCACGGATATTCTTGCCGAGGTCAATACGCCACAGGAGGGTTCCATCCATCTTCAAGCCGTCAATAAACACCGATCCCGTGTAACCCGACTGGGAGTTGTCCTTGGAATTGTTCGGATCCCATTTGAGAACCAAATCCAGTTCGCCATCGCCATCCAGGTCACCCACGCTCATGTCGTTGGGGCTGTAGCTGCATGTGGAACCGTCCGGCATCGTCTGGTCCTTGGGCACATTGAGACCCTTGATGGTCTTGTACGGGAACCCCTTGCTGTTCTGGTCCAACACGATAAGTGCGCCTTCCGCCTTGCCTTCCTTGCCGTTCACCACGGCAGCGACCGTATACTTGGAAGTCGTCTTGCCGTCAGCATCCAGGTAGTTCGTGCCAGCAGTCTTTCCGATGGTGGCGATTTTCGTTCCGTCGCGGTAAAGGTTGAATTCCGTGTCCGGATTCTCGGTGCCCAAGAGGCGCCAGCTCACAAGCATACCCTTGCCCGTATTCGCTACAGCAAGGCCACGCGAAAGTTTTTCCATTTGGCGGGTCGCCGCGAAAGAGGGAACGGAGAGCCCAAAAGCAAGCACCCCGGCCAACATCACAGAAGTTTTCGTTCCAATACCCATAACAACTCCATTTCTTGCGTTGTCTTTTATAAATATACACCCATACACCCCAAAAGGGCACATGGCACCATCGTTAAATATATATTAAAAATTTTTAAAAGTCTACATATTTTTGTAAAATTTTCAGTTTTTAACATATTTTTAGATTGCACACAGTTTAAAAAGTCTACATTTTTGTGTAAAAACGTGGACACAGGAGCCGTTTTTAGTCGATATTCCGCACCGGCCTATTCATTTTCTATAATTGGGGGCATGCCGGATTGGTGGAAGAATTTTTCTTGGGAGAGGCTTTTCGACTCTATTGCAGAGCGTTCCCCCTCCTTTGTAAAGGTCATGGTCGTGACCGGGAAGTCGTTCCTGTACTACCACGGAATGACCCGCGCGGCAAGCCTCACCTACACCACCCTGGTCGCAGTCGTCCCCCTGCTCATATTGCTCACCTCCATTACCCTCGCCGTCGGATTTGGCGGGTTCGTGTCGGACTACCTGCCGATATTGCTCGACATGCTCAACCTGGACTGGCCCACCGAGCAGGTCCAGAACATCGTCGAGAACGCGGAACATATCCCCATCGGAAAGCTCGGGTTTATCGGCGCCCTAGGCCTCTTCGTGACGTTCATCCTCGCCTTCGGGAGCCTCGAGACGAACTTCAACGTGGTGTGGGAGGTCAAGACCTCGCGCACCGTCATCCGGCAAATCCAGGTTTACACCCCCTTCCTGCTTATATTCGCGGGCTTTATCGGGATGTTCGCGGGATTCGTGAACCACGTGCAGGACGTGCTCACCATGATTATCGTGGACGGTTTCCACTTTTCGCCCCAGCTGCTCAAGATTCTCATCACGGCGTTCTGGTACATCGCGTTCCACACCGCGGCGATGCTCCTCATATTCCTGATGCTCTACGCCCTGCCCGCAAGGAGCCTGCGGCAGCGCGAAACCGGCAAGGCGCCCCCCTACCGCAAGCGCAAGCTGTTCGGCTACTCGCTAATGACGACCATCATCGCATGGATTTGCATCAATATCTACGTGAAGATCCTCATGCTCATCCAGACCGCGATGGTCACCCGCATGTCCATCTTCTACGGCTCACTCGCCTTTATCCCGCTGTTCCTGTTCCTGCTCTTTGGCGTGTGGTCGATCATCCTGTGCGGCAACAGCCTCGTGTGGACCATCTGCTACTGGCCGGAATCGTCCGAAAAGAAATGGAACTGGAACGCAACCCTGGAGGACATCCACAATGCTCAACGGAACGAAGAAAAGAAGTAGATTCACGGCGAAATTCGCCTTCGCACTTGCGCTGGTGCTTTCGCTCTCGGGAACAAGCTTTGCCGAACTGGCGGGCATGGGCGATTCGAACGCCCCCACCGAGGAAAAGTCCGAAAGGGGCATCAAGGCCCTCATCGGCATCGGTGGAGGAAACTCCATGATCACCGACGATGGGACTATCTTCATGGCACTCCGCATAGGCCTTGACTTCGGCAAGTTGCTCTCGGCCGGCATGTGGTACGAAACTACCATCAGCGACGTGCGCAACTACAACGTGCCCCAGAAGCAGCTCGTGAACTACAACTCGTTCGGCGCGTTCGTGGAACTCTTCCCGCTCCGCTTCAATGAACAGATGTCTGTTTCCGTGCCCATCAGGGTCGGTGGCGGCGCCGTGAACGCTCTCGAGAACGGCGACGAGGGCTTCGAATCCGAGGACTACTTCTTCGTGGCCGACATGGCAGCACACTTCAACTACCGCATTACCAGGATGCTCGAAGTGTCTATCGGTGGTGGTTACCGCATGTTCGCAGGCATCGAGGAGAACAACCTCGAGAACATGGACTTCTGCACGCCGTTCGGAGAACTCCGCTTTACCATTAGGGAGTAAACAATGTGAGATGTGAAATGTGAGGTGTGAAATGACACATCCCACATTACTCATTACACATTTCACATTACCAATAGGGTAACTTGTGGCCGGTTCGAGTTTCATTTCTATACGCGGGTGCCGCCTGCACAACTTAAAGAACGTGGACGCACAGTTCCCGTTGGGCGGCATTACCGTAGTATGCGGGCCTTCGGGCTGCGGAAAGTCGACCCTGGTGCTCGATACCCTGCACGGGGAATCCAAGCGGCGCTACCTCGAAACGCTTTCGCCCTTCGCCGCAGAACTCCTGGGCGGCCGCAGGATTGTCCCGCTCGACAGCGCCGAAGGTTTGCCGGCAAGCCTCGCCATCGGGGCGAGCCACGGGGAAACTCCCGCCAAGTCTTATGCGTTGAGCCTCTCGGAATGCGACGCTACGCTGCGCAGTCTGTTTGCACGGTTCGCGAAGCCCGCCTGCCCGGTATGCGGCAAGCCCATGGAGAGCACGAGCCGCGAAGAGATCATAAAGGAAATCGCGGGACTCCCCCAGGGGAGCAAGTTGCAGTTTTTTGCACCCCTTCCCACCAACCGCGCGACCCTCGACAAGCTTTCGGCAGTGTTCCTGGCGCAAGGGTTCACCCGCGCGATGGCCGACGGCGTGGCCTACTCGCTTGCTGACTTGACGGCGAACGAGCGCGAAATCGTGCCGCAGGAATTCTTCATCGTCGTGGACCGCATCATCGTCCGCGAGAACACGCGCACCCGCATCGCCGAGGCCGTCGACGGCGTCTTGAAACTCACGCACGGCGAACTCATTCTCGATAACGGCGGCAAGCGCTCGCTTTACAGCATGGTGCCGCGATGTGCTGAGCACGGAGCTCAGTCATCAAGACCGCTCGAACCCGAAGACCTTTCGCCCTACTCGCGGTCTTGCGCATGCGAGGCTTGCGGCGGCACCGGGAGCATCGAGGGCGACGACACCGTCGAGGAATGCCCCGAATGCAGGGGTCTGCGCCTCCGGCAGAATTTGCTCCAATCAGTCATAGACGGCACCACCTGGAAAGACATCCTGGAAACTCCGTTCGCGGAACTCGAAGCGAAACTGCACGCGCTTTTTGATGGACGCCTGCTCGCGAACCAGAAGCCCGCATTCAACGCGCTTATCGACCGCATCCAAGCCATCAACGAACTCGGGATTGGATACCTCACCGCGGGCCGCGCCGGTTCGACGCTCTCCGGCGGAGAAATCCAGAGGCTCCGGCTTTCGAGCCTCAGCACCGGGCACCTGAACAACCTGCTGATTGTCCTCGACGAACCCGCAAGCGGATTGCACCAGAGCGATGTCGACGCCCTCTGGAAAGTCCTCAAGAAGGTGCAATCCCGCGGGAACACGCTCGTGCTTATAGACCACAACCCCGCCCTCATCAGACGCGCCGACTGGATAATAGAAATGGGGCCCGGCGCCGGAGAAAAAGGCGGCGAGATTCTGCTGCAAGGGAAGGCGAAAGATGTGCTGGAGAACCCGCAGTCGCCTACGGGAGCGTGGATTCGATTGCTGGACAAAGAACAAAGATCCCCGACCATGCTTCGGCAACGCTCAGCACAGGCGTCGGGGATGACAGAAAGCAAGCAGAGTAAGACATCGAAAAGGAGAATGCCGGCCATCGATATCGAGAACTTCGCGATGTTCGATATGAAGCCGGTCACCGCGCACTTCCCGGTACAGAAATTCAGTGTCATCACGGGCCAAAGCGGTAGCGGCAAGTCCACGCTGTTCTTCAGGAACCTGGTCCCGCGCGCCAGCCGGGGCGAATTCGACAACCTCGGCATACAGGCGCTCTCCGTGCTTTCTACGGGCGACTTCCACGGGAACCGCCGCAGCACCGTCGCCTCGGCAATCAACCTGAACACGATTCTGCGCGACCTGTTCGCGAAACTCCCCGAAAGCAAGGTGCGCGGCTACACCGCAAGCAAGTTCGCGACGCATGCCCCCGGCGGCCGCTGCGAAAACTGCAAGGGAGAAGGCGTAATTCTCGACCCCGCTGGCTACGAGGAATCGCAGTGCCCCGTATGCCTCGGCAGGCGCTTCAAGGACGAAATTCTCGAGGTTCGCTTCAAGTCGCTTTCTATAGCCGACATCCTCGACCTGGAAGTCGGCGACGCCTACAGGCTGTTTACGAACCTGAAGCCTTTTGCAGATAAATTAAAACCACTCGTGGATACCGGGCTCGACTACCTGAAACTCGGGCAGACCACCTCGCACCTTTCCGGAGGGGAACGCGCCCGCTTGCGCCTCTCCATTGCGCTTGCACGTGCAAAAGCCCCAAACACGTTGTTCCTTTTCGACGAACCCGCACGCGGACTCCATCAAAAGGATATCCAGCACCTGCTTGACCTTATCCATGGCCTCACCGAAGCGGGCCATACCGTCATTGCCATCGAGCACGCACAGGATTTCGTGAACGCCGCCGACTACGTGGTGGAACTCAGCAGAAATTAAAGCGTCTTGGTAATCGCAAGTTCATTGTGGTCGCCGTTCCTGCGGTAGCACACGCTATCCATCGTCTTCTTGACAATGAAAATCCCGAGGCCGCCAATCTCGCGGTCTTCCGCGGAAAGCGACACGTCGGGATCCGCCTGCCTGAGCGGATCGAAGGGCGAACCGTTATCGATAAACGTGAGCCTTGCCTCAAGCGTCGCCTTGCGGATTTCGACAATCAGGGTCACTTCCGTCGCGCCCGAGAACTTCACGATATTGCTGTAGATTTCGTCAATCGCGATGTTAATCTGCATCTGCGACTTCATGGACGGGTCCATCGGGGCAAGGATACCCTCGACGAACGTGGTAAGCACTTCCTGGTTTTCGGGAATCACGTCCACAATCTTCTCGTAACGTTGCCAGGCATCGCGCATCTGCATCTTCTTCTCGCCATCCATCGGCGTGAGGATTCCTTCCACGAACGACTTGAGTTCGCCGCGCTTCCCGTCACCAACGTTAACGGTCTTCTCGTAGCGTTCCCACACGGGCTCGTCGTTACCGACAAACTTCACGGCAAGCATCGTGATATCGTCGAACTGCGGGGCGCCCTGCACAAAGGTATCGATTTCCTGCTTGACAAATCCGCAAATCTTGGAGGTTCCCAAATCGCCACCCTTCTTCACGGAACTCAACAGGCGCTGGTCACCAAAAAGTTCATCATTGTTGTTTGTCGCCTCGGTCACGCCATCGGTGTACATGAACAAGGTGTCGCCCGACTTGAGTTCAAAGGTCTGCGCCTCGTAAACCGTATGTTCCATGGCGGCCATGACAAGCCCGGACTTGCTCGGGACAAACTCAACAGAACCGTCGCTGTGGCGGACAACCGGCGGGTTGTGCCCAGCAGAAGCAAACTCGATGCGGCCCGTGCGCAGGTCGATAATGCCCATCCAGACGGTTACGAACATGTTCAGCCTGTTGCGCCTTGCAAGCGCGAAGTTTGCGGCACTGAACGTCTTTTGCACATCCTTCAGGTTCTTCGCCATAATGCGGAGCATGATTCGGGAAACCATCATGAACAGCGAAGCAGGCACGCCCTTGCCGGACACGTCGCCCACCACAACGCACAGGTGGTCGTTATCAATCTTGAAGTAATCGTAGAAGTCGCCGCCAACTTCCTTCGCCGGCTGCAGGAACTGCGAAAGCTCGTGGCGGTCGTCATCGGAATTTTCTTCGCGTTCCTCGCCCGGGAGCATCGACAACTGAATATTGCGCGCCAGGTCAAGTTCGCGCTCGATGCGCTTCACGTCCTTCTCGGCCTCGACGTAGTTCTTGAGCGAGTCAAGCATGTTCTTGAATGCACCCGCAAACTCCGACACCTCGTCGTGCCCGGATATCTTGGGAATTTCCACATTGAAGTCGCCCTTGCCGAGCTTCTTCGCCGCCATCGCGAGATCCTTGAGCGGCTTGGTGACCCGGAACGAGATGAGCAGCATAAAGAAAAGCAGTATGGCATAACCCGCCACGGCAAGCCCAACGAAAAGCTTAAACAGGGCCTGACGGTCCTCGTACCACTGCTGTACAGGCCAGGCAACCAGGAACGTCCAGTCGTTCGACTTCATCGTGGTGTAGTAAATGGCCGCGTCCATCCCTGCGACATTACCCAAGATAAGGCCCTTCGCCTTCTTGACGCTCCTATCGAAATCTGCAAGATCGCCACCGACAAGTTCCCTGACCTTCATTTCGTCAGCGGTTTTCCCGCCGGCAACGGCCTTCGGGTAAGCGACCGGGACATTCCTCGACGAAAGTATCATGGCAAAACCCGAATTGGATACCGGAATCGAGGAAACCGTTCCCTTGAGGAAATCAATAGAGATGTCAATGGCAAGGACACCGACCAAAACATCCTCGTCCGCCTTATCCTTGCGGAATATGGGGACCGTATAGACGGCGATAGGCTCTGGGACAAATTCACCGATAAACGGTTCCTGCCAGCGGGCAGTCTTGGTATCCCTCGTGCTCTTGTACCATTCATGAACATCGTAGTTGGCACCGGCGACAAGCTTGCTCTCGTTATTAACGAAATAGGCCAGCTTCATGTAGTCGCCCTTCTTGGTTTCAGGGCCCTTGCCGGGTTCCCACGCCGTGACCACCGCAATAATCTGGGGGACGGAATTCCTCGCGACATCCAAGGAGCGCAGAAGGTAGTTGTCGAGTTCTTCGCGCGTCATTTCTTGCGAGCCCAGCCTCGCGGCAATTTCCTCGCCGATTGTCTTGGCGGCATCGAAAATCGAGTTGATATAGGTTACACTCGCTTCGCTAGTCTGCTCGCCATTATCCATCGTCATCTGTTCGAGTTTTCCGTTCATCTTCGACGTCATGATGCCGAAAATCGTGCCGACGACAACCGTGACGACTATAAGAATCATCATGGTCTGTTTGAACGCGAGTCCGCGGAAGTAGAATCCCATAGAAACCTGCCCTGTACGTTTTTAAGAAATATATGTAAAAAGTGGCGGATTGTCGCCACCACCCTAGAAATTATCGTTACTATTTCCAGCCCTGGGCCACCGCAAGGCGCGTGATGGCCATGCTGATGGTCCCCGTACCGCCGATAAAGAGAGCAATCATAAAGAAGTGGTTAGTGATTAGTGGTTAGTGGTTAGGGCCGAAGGTCCGTGGTTAGGATTCTGAAACTCGTCATGTTCGCGAAGGCGAACATCTGCTAGACAACTGTGAGCGGATCCTCACATTCGTGAGGATGACGAAAAGGGTTTTATTTTTCATTTCTCACAACTGGCTCCTCATAACCCATCACACACTTCACACTACACATTTTTATAGCGTCGCGTGTGCTGCGATCTTGTAAATCTCAGTCACGTCCTTCGCCTTGAGCGGCACGAAGCCCCAGCCATCGCCCGGGTTCAGCTTTTCGACCATCTTCGGGATGTCATCTTCCTTCGCGCCGAGTTCGGCGAAGTTAATCGGCATGCCGATGGAATGCAGGAAGCGGCGGAAGGCCTTGATGCCCTCGAGGGCGGTGGCCTTCGGGTTCTCGAAGTTCATCTGACAGCCGAACACGCGGGTAGCCATCTGGGCAAAGCGCATCACGTTGTGGTCTACCACGTATTCCATCCAGGCAGGCATGATGACCGCAAGCCCCGCGCCATGGGCGCAGTCGTAAAGCGCCGAAAGTTCGTGCTCGATGGCGTGGCTGTTCCAGTCCTGACTGCGCCCGCAGCCCACAACGCCGTTGTGGGCTACCGTCCCCGCCCACATGATGTTCGCACGCACCTGGTAGTTGGCGGGGTCGGCAATGGCGCGCGGGCCCTCCTTCACCATCGTCAAAAGCACAGCTTCGCACAGGCGATCAGTCACTTCCACTTCGAGCGTGTTCGTGAAGTAGCGTTCAAAGACGTGGGCCATGATGTCGGTAATGCCGCAGGCCGTCTGGTAGGCGGGCAACGTGCAAAGGAGTGCCGGATTCTGCACCGCAAACTTCGGGCGGATATGTTCGCTGCTGGCGCCACGCTTAAGCATGCCGTCTTCCTTGGTAATTACGGAGTCGCCGCTACCTTCGGAACCGGCGGCCGCAATGGTCTGCACCACGCCAATCGGGAGCGCGCGCGCCGCCGAGGCCTTGCCATCGTAAAAGTCCCAGAAATCGCCATCATAAACAGCACCCATCGCAATGGCCTTGGAACTATCAATCGTAGAGCCGCCGCCCACAGCAAGGATAAAGTCTATGCCGTTCTGGCGGACAATCTCGATGCCCTTGTACACGAGCGAATCGTGCGGGTTCGGCTTCACGCCGCCAAGTTCCACATGCGGGATACCAGCCGCATCCAGGCTCGCCTTCACGCGGTCGATGAGCCCCGAACGCACCGCAGAGCCACCACCGTAATGGATCAGCACCTTCGTGCCGCCGTACTTCTTGACAAGCGCACCGCATTCATTTTCGCGGTCCATGCCGAATACAAATTCCGTGGGGCTGTAGAAATTGAAATTTTCCATGTTCCATCCTTTGTTTTTTGCTTAAAAAATACAAGAATTCAGCCGGAAATGCGCACAAATTCGGCTTTTTTCTGTGTACAGGGGGAAACAGGAATTCTTTAACCCGCTGCGGCGAGGGTGCTATTTCACATTGACCCTGTGCGCCTGGCGGCCCACTTGAACCAGATAACTGCCGGCACGACGCATTTCGAGCGCAACGTTTCCAGTGGAGCCCACCAGCCCCTTGGCAATTACCCGGCCCTGCATATCGAACACGTTTACCTTTGAGCCCGCATGGGCGCCATAGACTTGCAGCAGGCGACCCGCGGCATTGACGCCGAACGAAAGCGTCTTGGAAACTTCGCGAAGCGATTGCCTTATACCACTCGACCAGATGGTACCATTGTTTGTGTTTACGCAACTGTTTACGAATTTTGGGAAGGTGCCCGCATCATCCGGATGCCAGAAAAATTCTTCCCATACGGACTGGCTGTAATAATCGTTGACAAACAGTCCCGAAATGCTGTGGCCGTTGGATTGATAAACAGGAGTGGTGTCGCCCCTGCTCAGTATGCCAATGGGGTGCCACAGTACAATTCCGTCCACCCAGTTGCTGTCGCCGTCCACGAGGGCGTCATTGACGACAATGTCGTTTTTCTGCCAGGCGCAGGGATGGGTTTCCGTAACCTTGACGCTATCAAGCTTGTTGCTCGTATACAATGCAAACCAGTACAGTTCATTGCGATCCGAGAGGATGTAGCAGCCGTTTTCGTTTTTGGCGGGCTTCTTGGGTTCGGGATACCAGTGCGCATAAAGGTCGAAATCGCGGCTGTAGTAGGATGTTTTCCCGAAACTCTTGATTTCGCTGGAATAAGTGAGTTTGTCAAACCAACCTACAAAAATAAAGCCTTTACGGGTCGGTTCTTTTAAGGTGATGTCGGTGTCGAAATTGAATGTTGCCGGATTAACGGGGTCATTCTCGCCACCGTTCAAGTGGTACGTGATCTTATAGTTGTTCGTTATCCACTTTGCATATAACGTGATATCGTCGTGGTGTTCCTTCGCAAGCTCTTTCACAAGCGTTTTGAACGTGGAATCGGCATACCAGCCGTCAAAAGTGTAGCCTACTTTTTCAAGCCCCTTTAATGTATAGGCCGCGGAATCCGAGGACCAGCGCGAGGGATTGATTTCGGGCTCCATGCCGCCATTGGCAACATAGGTGACAAAATATTCGCTCTCCCACCTGGCGTAAAGGGTGTAGTATTTTTTGGTACCGGCCTTGATGGTGTCAATCCGTTCCTTATACAGGCTGTCGGCAAACCACCCTTCAAAGGTGTCGCCCTCCTTTGTGGGATTTGCCAAAATAACGGAGGAATCGCCCGTGTAGTACTTGGGATTTTGATCGCTGTTCACGCCGCCGTTCAGTTTGTAATCAAGGTAATACTTCACCTTAGAACTTAAAACCGGGTATGGATCTACGCCCACGCTTTGTTCCCATGCGGCACCATAGGTGCCCTCCTGCAATTTCCCTAGAACGGTCCCGTCCCTGAATTCGTCCGCAGTCGCCTTTGATCCACCGTATTGGGCGGCCCCATCGCCGGCATAGTAGGTGTTCTTGATTTCAACATGATGGCGGGAACTGTCATAGAAACACCATTCAAGATTATGAAGGCCAAAAATGGCATCGCCGCTATCAGAAACAGTTCCGATATTGAATACGTTCTCGAGGGTTAAATCCTGCGCTTGACCGACAATGCCTCCGGTTCCATCATATAGGCTAGATGCACCGGAAACGCGGCCAGCATTGTAGGCGTTGATAATCTGAGTCACGTTGCTCGGGTTCATCGTGGGCCATTCGGGCTTTGCTAGGGCAGGCTTTGCCAAGGGAGGCGGAGCACAAAGGCACGACCAGTCTTCCTCGCTTATAATTGCACCGGCAATGCCGCCGGCGTTACCGCGCGCGACAACCGTCGCCTCGCTAAAAACATTGACAAGATGCGCCGACTGGTCTATATAGCCGACAATACCTCCTGCATAACGGGTACCTTCAAAATAGGAATCCTTAATACCCAAGTTCCTTACGACGGGGGGCTTGCCGGCGCCTTCATAAAGCTTAGAGAAAAACCCGGCTTCATACTGTTTTTTTGTATAAAGCCCCGAAATGGTGTGGCCGTTGCCCTCAAATATTCCGCCAAATGCAAAAGGCAGCCAGTACATGATGTCATTGCGGGTGGAGTCCGGGTTCCCTTCCGCATCCAGCAGATTTTCGTTGACCACGATATCGTTCTGGAGTTCTAAGCAAGCAAAGGTGGAAAGTTTGGGGATGGCGTAAAGTTCCTCCTTGGAGGTGATTTGGTAACAGCTGTCAACACTTAACTGGGGTTCCTTGACTGCAGGGGCCCAAAGCGCTGTTAGCGTGTATTTGTCTCCACTGCAACGGGATATACTTTTTTGGGGAGCGTCGTAAAAAACACCAGTGGGAGCTTCTTTAAACCAGCCCAGAAACCGGGAACCTTCGCGGGTCGGGTCTTGGAGCGTAATCGCGCATTCGCTAGAATCTGCTTTTATGACGACATAGCTATCCGGGTTCGCGGGGTCATTCACGCCCCCGTTCAGGTAATAGGTGATAGTCAGCGTGTCGCCTACCGCGGCAAAGCCGAAGCCAGCCAACGACAACAGCAATAAAAAGGAATACAAACACTTCATATCCTTAATATAATCACAAATAAGTTAATCCGGACAAAAAAAGTAGAAAAACACGTAATTTCACGGAACGACGCACCATCTTTGTGCCATCTTAGGTGTAAAAGAACTACCGCATCGGGAATTCTTCGAAGGCCTTGCTGTTCGCCTGCAGGTTGCTACCCTTCCAGTCGAAGAGCGCGGGGCCCCAGGCGCCGCCGAGCGTCGGTTCCCAGAAGAACGTGCCTATCCAGCGGTCGAGCCCCTTCACCATCTCGGTCGTGCGCTTGCGCGAACCGTCAAAATTGTAGTGGTTCTCCGCATCGCCACCGTTGTATTCCGCGACGATGAATTCAAGATTCGGATAGCTTGAAGTGACCGTCTGGAAGAGCGATTTCCAGTCATCGGGAGCCTTGTCGCCATACGCCGTGTAGGCGGAGAATCCCATCACGTCGGCGGGGACCTTCTGGTTCTTGAATATTTCCGTCATCCACCAGGTGACGGTATTCGCCTGGCGTATGCGTTCGATGTGCAGCACAGTCTTGGTATTCGGCGAAACATCCTTGACGGCCTTGATGCCCGCCTTGAAGTACTTCGCCGCGTTCGCCTTGCCGCTCGAGGTGCTCATATCGCCGGCAATCGCGGCGGAGGCCTTGTCCACATTGTCGCCCCAGCAGTTCGTACTGCTGTTCGGCACGTGAACGAGGATGCCCGGCGTGGTCTCGTTGCCAATCTGCACCATCTCGGGAACCACCCCCACCTGCTTGAGCGCATTCATCAGGTCAAGAGTGTAGGCATACACGGAATCGGCAAGGGCGTCGGAGCTGTTCACCTTGCGCCAGCGCTCGGGAATAATCTGCTTGCCGGGATCGGCCCAGTTGTCGCTGTAGTGGATATCGAGCAAGAACGCCATGCCCGCAGCCTTGATTTTTTGCGCGTAGGCGACGATGTGGTCCTTGTCGGCATAGGCTTCTGCATCGTGGTCGCAACCCGCAGCGGCATAGCCGTACTTTGCCTTGGGGCTCACGAAAGTCTTTAAACGGATGGCGTTGAAGCCGTGGTCCTTGAGGAGCGTAAAAATGTCCTTTTCGGTTCCGTCAACGTCGAAGAACTTCGCGCCGAAGCGTTCGTATTCCTGCACGGTCGAGATGTCTGCACCGGTGTAGAAACCGAAACTGAGCGGCGATTCGGAAGCGGAGGACTGCGGAATTTTAGACGAGGACGAAGGCGGAGGTTCATGCGCCGAGGAGCGCGGGGGTTCCATGCCCGAAGAAGAACGCGGAGTGATACGGATCGAACTGGAACTGAAATACGAATCCCACAAATAAGACGAAGATGAAGCAAAGGGCGGAAGCGGTACAGAAGAAGAGAGCGGCCCTTCGGACGAACCTGCGGGGGGATTGTCGGAAGACTGCGGGAATTCGGAAGACTGCGAGACATCCGAAGATGACGAGATTGCCGCAACATCGGAGGAGCCGCCCAAATCGGGCAAGGACATGCCCGCAGAGGAATCCCCCACGATTTCGTAGTCGTAACCGGCACCGCGGTCGGAATCACCGCCGCATGCAACGAAAAGAGCCCCAGCCGCAGCCATCGCCGCGACACACCCAAAACGGCACAAGTGCCGCACTCTAAAACAACCCTGTTTGTATCCCATGCCTTAAATTTAAACTAAAAG
This sequence comes from Fibrobacter sp. UWR3, assembly GCF_900143055.1. Lineage (NCBI taxonomy): Bacteria > Pseudomonadati > Fibrobacterota > Fibrobacteria > Fibrobacterales > Fibrobacteraceae > Fibrobacter > Fibrobacter sp. UWR3. The sequence continues at coordinate 121,741 of NZ_FRCW01000006.1, forward strand.
TTTGGCAAGCGGTGCGCCGGAGCCCATAAAATCGTGCAAATAATTTAAATTTACGGCATGCAACCATGGGATTTGCTCGCATCTGACTCCGTCCAGGGCTTTATCGAAGAAGCCCTTACGCGCAAGTGGGATGCGTTGCAGGTTTCGACCGCGCTCCAGAAGGCGGGCTACAGCAACGAGGACCGAGCGGCTATCATGGACTACATGGCGCTCGTGCCCAAGTTCCGTGAAAAATTCGCAAATAACGAGACCGCCCGCGGAATGTTCCTCCTGTGCGACAAGCTCGCGCTGGAACAGAGCACCGCGCAAGATATCGGGCGCTGGAAGGCGAATCTGTGGCCGCACGGGAACGACGCGACCAGCGACGCAACCGAAAATGCAACTGGCGCAGACGCAGAAGTTCACGACCTGTGCTGCGGCATGGGCGGAGACAGTTTTTACCTGCCCGCAGGCCTGAAAGTGACGGGAGTCGACCTGGACGAAAACCGCCTCGCGATGTATAGCCACAACATGCAGGCGTTCGGGAAAAACGCCAGAACGATTTGCGCCGACGTGCGACAGGTCGCCCATGAGAACGACGCAAAGATGCCCGCCTCCGCGGGCATGACGAAAACGGACTACTTCACCATCGACCCGGCACGCCGTGCGCTCGAAGGCGAGAACCAGCGCGACCTGAAGAACCTCACGCCCACGCTCGAAGAAGTCATCGAAATCAGCAGGCACTACAGGGGCGGCATGGCAAAACTCCCGCCCGGCTACCCGCCCGCTGAAATCCCGGACGGAACCGAAATCCTCTACCTGGGCGGGCACAGCGACTGCCGCGAATGCCTCGTGCTCTTCGGGGAACTCGCAAAACACCCGGACACTGTCCGCGCAATCATTGTCGGGAAGGCGGGCGAAACGCTTGCAGAATGGACCCGCAGGCGCGACCGCTCGCTCGAGACCCTCGACGACGACCTGCAGGAAAAACTCGACCGGAACGACAGCCTCGAAGGCAAGGACCGCACCTACCGCACGGCGACGAGCCGGAGCGACCTGCCCCTCGGGGAAATCGGCAAGTACATCGCAGAACCCGCGCCGGTACTTATCCGCAGCCGCATATTCAACGAGGCGGCCCTCGCCCACGACCCGGATGCCCACCTGATTTCGGAAGGTATCGCGTATGTTTCTAGCGACAAGCCGCTCCCTGCACCGGGATTTTCCTGCTACGAAGTGCTCGCGCATACCGAAATCGCGACAGGCGCCGTCCGCAGCATGCTCAAGGAACACGACATCGGGAAAATCACGCTCAAGCTGCGCGGCGTAAAACTCGACCCCGACGCCGAAGCAAAGCGGCTCAAGCCCAAGGGCAAGAATTCCGCAATCCTGTTCTACACCCGCTTCCGCGGCGAGAAAATCGCCATACTCGCAAAAAAACTATGACCGTAAAACTTGAACAATCCTGGCTGAACCTGCTCGCCGACCAATTCGAGCAGCCGTATTTCAAACAAATTAAAAACAAGCTCTTGCAAGAGAAGGCGGAGCATCACGTGGTCTATCCGCCCGGCTCCAAGATTTTCGCGGCACTTGACTACTGCCCTGTAGATAAAGTAAAAGCGGTCATCATCGGGCAGGACCCCTACCACAATCCCGGCCAGGCGCACGGGCTGTGCTTCTCCGTGCCCATGGGTATCGAGCCTCCCCCGTCACTCGTGAACATCTTCCAGGAACTTCACGACGACCTCGGCATCACGCCGCCCCCGCACGGGAACCTCGAAAGCTGGGCCCACCAGGGAATCCTTCTCCTGAACGCATCGCTCACGGTCCGCGCCCACATGGCGGCAAGCCACGCCGGAATCGGCTGGCAGCAGTTCACCGACACCATCATCCAGCGCCTCTCCCAAGTGCGCGAGAATCTCGTGTTCTTGCTCTGGGGCAGTTTCGCCATCAAAAAGCAGGCGCTCGTGGCCCCGAACCGTGGCCACCTGATTCTCACCGCGCCACACCCGAGCCCGCTTTCGGCCTACCGCGGGTTCTTCGGCTGCAAGCATTTTAGCAAGGCAAATGCATACCTCGTCAGCAAGGGTCTAGAACCCATCGACTGGAGCATCAAGTAAGCATCGGCCGACAGGACTGTTGCCTAATCCAATATGCAGCGGACCGAATAAGCCCTCGCTTTATAGAGGGATACATGTTCGGCCTCGCGTTCGCTAGAATAAAGGGCCATACCTTCCGCCCTATCGGTAAAGTCTTCACTGGTCGACCAGAAATATGTTCTATAGCCCAAGCCCGTATAAAGTCCTGAACTTTCCCCCTGGCCTGCAGGCAGTGCAGAAAAGCCATTGTCGACGCTTTCGTAACTACCGGACCAACCGCTAGTCGATTTCAATTTCGTAGTCGTGCTGTCTGCCGCCAACAAGGCCGACCAGTCATTATGCGAAGGCAAGTGCCAACCTTCAGGGCAAACACCTCGAGCCTGGCCATCCGGGCTCTTGCGGACTGAATTACCGCACCCCTTGCAAGCGTCACTCCAGACACCCACGCTATCGACGGCAGCGCTCCAGGTGTAAAGGCGACCATACCTGGCGCAATTGGTCGAGTCATCCTTATAGCAATAACTTTTCGGAGTCTTGTAGTTGAGGTTCTGCGCCATCCAAATACGGCGTGCGATGTAAACCATCCTGTAAGTTTGGCCATCGCGGGCATCCACAAAGCAACTGTCATCCGTTTCTACATTGCAGGGAGGCGGCTCCGGTTCTGAACTTGACGATTCCACGACACTGCCAGAAATTGCCTGCGTATCGGGGTCATCCATCACACAACGGACAGAGGCCCCCATGTACTTCGTCAAGGATGCCGTAAATGTCGTGGACCCTTGATCCAGCCTTATGGCAGTGGCCTGTTCGCTCCGTTCATCCGTCGATGTCCAGAAATATGCTTCCTTGCCTTCGTCAAAGAAATCTGCGGATTTGTAACCGGCAGGGAGTGCCGCAAATCCGAAAGAATCATAACCATTACCGTCATCCTCAAAAAGGGCACTCCAGTCCCACCCCGAAGTGGCCTTGAGGTACACTCCCGCCGTCGTCATGGAACCCTCTACCCGCGCACCTCCGACACCCGAGTAGAACAGAACGACCCACTCCGCCTTACTCGGCAAGTGCCAACCGCTGGGGCACACGCCCCGTATGGGATTCTTGAATTCGCAAATATATCCATTGCCACAGATCCTGTCGATTGCATTCCGGAGAGATGCGCTATCGATGGCAATATCCCACGTGTAATACCTGCCGTACTTGGAACAGTTGGCTGCATCGTTCTTGTAACAGGTACTGTACCGCGCCGCATAGTTCAGATTTTCGGCCATCCAGGTTTGCGAGCCGATCGTTACCGTCTTGTACGTCTGGCCGTCGCGATCGTCGACCAGGGTCCCATACACGCAGTTGTCCTCCGTCTCTGTTTTGCAGGGAACTATCTGCGAAGAACTGGAAGAACGGGCAGAACTGCTGCTGGACACTCTTGTCTCGCTAGAGCTCGACTGCGGTTTGACGTTACTGCTGCTGGACACGGCAGACGAACTGCTCGACTTGGCCAACGAACTGCTAGACACGCTGGACGAAGACAACTCTTCGGTGCTGCTACAGGATTTTTCATCCTCTCCCGGCCTCACAGCAAAGGACTCGTCGTCACCGCAAGCCACAAAAATGGCCGCGACAAGCATAAACGAGGCAATCAGACTGAATTTTTTGAGGGGGGCGCTGTATTCTAATTTTTTCATATACATCATTTTCTCCATTACAAATATAAATAAAGTGTTCTTTCCGGGCATAATTCAAGGAGTATTATCAGGTTCAAACAAACGATTTCTTACTATATTTAGCCATATGACTAACAGAAACACCTTCGGACGACTCATCCTCTTTATCGTGCTCGGCCTCATCATCGGCGGAGTGCTCGGTGAATGCCTCGGGCTCCTCTTCGGGGAACTCGGCGAACTCATGAACGCGGGCGGTTACGACAACATCGTGCACAACTTCTTCGTGAAGTCCTTCTCGCCCTCGTTCGGGTTTAACGGAGATAACGCGAGCCCTGCGGTTCTCGACCTCTACATGATCAAGCTCGCCCTGGGAATCAGTTTCAAGTTTAACGTCGTCAGCATCATCGGCATGGCCATCTCGATATACATCATGAAATGGTCCGGAGGAAATAGGTAATGGAAACCATCAAGAATTTGAGCGCCAAGCTCGCTAGCGGCGAGATTTCGGCAGTTGCTCTCGCGCAGGACTCTCTCGCAAAAATTGAAGCCACCAAGAATTTGAACGCCTATATCAGCGTGCTGAACGAGCGCGCCCTCGCGAAGGCCGCGGAATCGGACAAGCGCCGTGCCGAAGGCAAGAGTCTCGGCGCGCTGGACGGCATCCCCGTTGCCGTGAAGGACAATATGTGCCTCGAAGGTACGCGCACTACGGCAGCCTCCAAGATTCTCGACAACTTCGTCGCCCCCTACACCGCTACCGCCATCGAAAAGCTCGAAGCGGCAGGTGCGGTTATCGTCGGCAAGACGAACATGGACGAATTCGCGATGGGTTCGAGCAGCGAGACCTCGTACTATGGGCCGGTGAAGAACCCGCTCGACGAATCCCGCGTGCCGGGCGGTTCCAGTGGCGGTTCGGCCGTAGCCGTGGCCAGTGGCACAGTCGCCTGTGCGCTCGGCTCCGACACCGGTGGTTCTATCCGTCAGCCCGCCGCCTGCACAGGCGTCGTGGGCTTAAAGCCCACCTACGGCCGAGTGTCCCGCTATGGCCTGCTGGCCTATGCAAGCTCCCTGGACCAGATTGGACCCTTCGGCACTACCGTCGCCGACTGCGCCACTCTCCTTAACGCCATCTGCGGCATCGACCCGCACGACAACACCACGAGCACCCGCGAACCCGAGGACTTCGGCGCGAAGCTCGACGCAGGCGTGAAGGGCAAGGTCATCGGCGTTCCCAAGGAATACTTCGCCGAAGGTCTCGACCCGGAATGCAAGGCCGCTATCGAGAACATGCTCAAGAAGATGGAAGCCGAAGGCGCCACCCTCAAGGAAGTGGGCCTCCCGCACATCGGTTTCGCGGTATCGAGCTACTACATCATCGCAACCGCCGAAGCAAGCAGCAACCTCAGCCGCTACGACGGTGTGCGCTACGGCTACCGGAGCAAGGAAGCCCGCAAGCTGTTCGACCTGTATGCCAAGTCCCGCAGCGAAGGCTTTGGCAAGGAAGTCCAGCGCCGTATTCTCCTCGGCAGCTACGTGCTCAGCGCCGGTTTCTACGACGCCTACTACGTGCAGGCCCAGAAGGTGCGCCGCCTCATCACGGACGACTTCAGCAAGGCATTCGAAAGCTGCGACGTGATTGCAAGCCCCACGATGCCGGGCCTCCCGCTCAAGTGCGGCATGAACGAGTCCGACCCGATGGCGGTTTACCTGAGCGACATCTACACCGTGAGCCTGAACCTCGCCGGTCTCCCGGGCGTGAGCGTGCCCTGCGGCATGGCAGGCGGGCTCCCCGTCGGCCTGCAGTGGATTGGCAAGCCGTTCCAGGAAACGGACCTGCTCAGCGTCGCCGCCGCGACTGAAAAGCTTGCAAAGTGAGTGTCGCACCGTCAAGTTTACTTGACGGTATGACCGAACGCAGCAGCGGACGCCAAAGGCGTCAAAAGCTGAACAAGTAATTTCGTAGATTCCCGCCTTCGCGGGAATGAAGATGCGCTCGCAAGGATGACATTTATGCAAAAAGGCCTGCCCCGCGGCAGGTCTTTTTTCGCCATACTTTTTCGATTACACTCGTCTATTAGTCCTTCACGCAGCGGACAGGATAAAACGGATCATATCCAGCGTCATCCGAGACAGCTATGATTCCATTTCCGGTCGTGCCTTTTCCTACATCCATCAGATACCAATTTTCATTCGGGGTCGACGCGTCGTAAACCCACAGATTGGTATAGTTTCCCTTTCCTTTAAATCCGACATAGCCGGTTTGGCGTTGATACACACCGGTTCCTACAAAGGACATGCCCGTAGAATTGTTGCCTCTATGGTCTGCATTCCACCCATAGGACGAATTCAGACTACTTGCCTGATTCCCGTTCAAGTTCGCCAGTTGTTCCGCCTCGCTTTTCGAAGGGATATGCCACCCGCTGGGGCAGATGCCCTGAACATTGCCGGACATCGAGGGGCACGTTCCGTTATAACATGTGCACCGACGGTCATTCAGCGCAGCCTCCCTGCTGTACAGGCGCCCGAAGGCTACGCATTCGCTCGGGTCATCATCATAGCAGCGGTTGTTCCCCTCCAGGATGGGGAGTTTCGAAGAATCCGCGAAGTTCAAGTTTTCCGCCATCCAGGTACGCCCCGCTATATTCAACGTCCTGTACGTCTGTCCATCGCGCGAGTCCGTCATTTCGCCATAACTTACCGACGAATTGAAGAGCACCGCCTTGTCGAACGAACTCGAAGATTCCTCGCTCGAGGAACTTTCGCTGCTCGACGAACTCCCGCTACTCGACGATTTTGTACTGCCCGAAGAAGCGGGTTCGGCCCCCGCACCGTTCACGCAACGCACCGAAATGTACACCGTCTCTTTCGAATTTTCCGTCAAATACATCTTGTCCTCGACACCCGAAAATACCAGATAGTTTTGGACAACTCCGGTGGAATAATACCAGAGCGCAGCAAACCTGCCCTGATTTACATAGTTCTTGTCGGCCCTGACTCCGGAGCCCACCAGAGAAAAACCTGATTCATTCGCACCGACTTCCCTATCAACCCATCCGTCCACTGATCGCAAGGTCTTCCTGTTGCCCAAAGTGAAGTCCATCAAATCGTCGACTTCTTCTTCTGACGGAATGTGCCACCCGTCCGGGCACACGCCCCTATTCAAGCCATCATACAAGCTACACGACTTTCCATAACCGCAAGTGGTGCTGTTCATGGCTGCAGCGCGATCGTACAGCCTTCCATATAGAGCGCAGTTGGCGGCGATTCCGCCGTAACAGTAGGAATAGTTCTTCGGGAGCGGCCAGTCGCTGTTTCCTGCAAAGTTCAAGTTTTCCGCCATCCATGTAGTACCATTTATTTCGACGGTCTTGTACACCTGCCCATCGCGACTATCCTTCAGAGTTCCGTAGGTGACATCCGAGTTGAAAAAGTTATCCTTGGACGCAGAAGAAACCACAGAACTGCTAGATGACTTCGCGCTACTCGACGAACTGCTGGTGGGAAAAATGCTGAAGGAAGAAGAACTGAACGAGCTGGAGCTGACTCCGCCGCTCGAAGATGAAATGCTCGAAGATGAAACGCTCGAAGAACTACGGACACTTGATGACAAAGAGACTACATTCAGCGTGTCATCCGATACACAGCGGACAGAAGCAAAAAGATTGTATGAAAAACCAGAATGTATAATAATATCATTACCCGACTCTCCGCGGAAAACTAGGTAACTCAAATACGGTCCTTTTATATATGCCCAAACGATTCCAGTCCTTCCAAGATTATCAAAATCTTTATTATAGAAATTGAGCCCCCCCGTTGCCGGCATCGAAAAGCCCGTGGTATTACCCCCTTCGTTATAAAAGGACCAAGTTTTTGCAGACCGGACTTCTTCAAATTTATCGCCAAATGCGTCTACTAGAGCCGTAACCTCGTCGCTAGATGGAATATGCCATCCCTTGGGACATACACCGCGAACCAAGGTATCCCCGATATCGCAGGAAGATCCAAGTTTGCAGGCGATGTTGTCCATAGTTGCTTCACGTGAATACAAGCGGCCCAGCAGGGCGCAGTTATCATCATCGAAATTAATGCAAGCCGAACGTTCGAGCACTAGCGGATAATCGTCGTTGCCAGCAAAATTGAGGTTCTCGGCCATCCAGACTCTGTTTCCAATGACAACGGTCCTATAGACCTGGCCATCGCGTTCGTCCGTCATTGTTCCGTATTCGATTTCCGGGTTAAACAATTCGTCCTTAGAAGTCAGGGTAAAGGGGATGGACGCCAGTTTGAAATCGTCCTTATCATAAGACCAAGTGATATCAAAATCAAAACTTGAGGAACTGTACAGTAAACTGCTTGAAGATTCCGCCCGATGAAACTCGCGACCTTCCGCAGTTAGCGTATCGTCGTAGCCCACCCAGATGTAGACGGAATCGGCGCGGTCAAAGCGGCACTCGTAACGGTCCTTGTCTCGCCCGATAACGGCTTCTCGGCCCTCGCGCATCTCGTTGCACGGGGTTTCCGACAAGCCCTTCGCCGTCGTGTATGCATAGTCGTAACCGCGGTTCTTCGCCACCGGAGAAAAGTCGTCATCGTCGCCACAGGCGACCAAACAGAGAGCAAAGAGCGTGCCCGCAACAAAAAGCGAGCCATGACCCGGCAGCAACAGGAACTTTTTCATGATTTCTCCTTTATCCCACATACCCCAACAGGTACATAATATAGATTTTTTTCTTTCTCCCCGTAAAAAGTGTATATTTCTAGTATGAAAAAACCGGAAGTAGACATACTGACCATCAAGCACCGCAACATGTGGGGCGAGTGGACCTTCAAGTTCGAAGGGAACCTCCTGTGCGGGCTCCGGTTTACCGGCGCAGATGAATCGATTGTGCCAAGCACGGTCAAGGCCTGCGCATACGCAAAACCCGACAGCGACGAAGCTCTCCCGCGCGCCACAGCAAGGGTTTACAACAACGTTGTACGCGAACTCAACCAGTACCTTTCGGGCAAACTCAAAAAATTTTCCATCCCGATTAAGTTGTCCGGCACCAAGTTCCAGATGAACGTCCTCGAAGCCATCATGGATATTCCCTACGGCAAAACGTGGACATACAAGCAGGTTGCCGAAATTATCGGGCACCCGAATGCAGTCCGTGCCGTCGGGAATGCGCTCCACAGCAATCCCCTGCAGGTCATAATCCCCTGCCACCGCGTGGTCACGAGCCGCGGGCAGATTGGCGGTTACGCCCTCGGCACCGATTTGAAAAGGCGCCTCCTGTGTATGGAAGGCGCCATTCAAAACGAACTCGAACTGGAATAAATCCCGCCGTCATCCCCGCGTAGGCGGGGATCTATGAGCATTCATTTACTTGTTCTTATTCACGATAAGCGTTTTCGCCTTGAAGGTCTTCTTGTCAATCCACTTGACCATCAGGGAAACCTTGTTGTCCTTGTTCAGGGCGGCCCAGTATTTTTTGAGCGTGTCTTCGGCGTTGTCGAAAATCGGCATCAGTTTCGGAAAGCCGTTGAAGCTAGGAATCGGGCTTCCGTCGGTTTCGTAGGTGCTGATGAAGTGGCCGAGACCCGGCAAAGCCTTCTCGTATTCGAACGTCATGCGTTCGCAACCGGCTTCTTCGCTGTTGTTACGGCTCTTGAGAATCGAGAGCTTGTACACGGCGGGGCTTGCGTTCTTGTAGTGGATGCCGGAAATACGCGGCGTGAAGTTCGGGGCGTCGTCTTCGTACTGGCGCGTGCGGAGAGCGCTTTCGAAGGTGCCGCCGAGCTTGATGGCGTCGTAAATCGTGTCGGTCTGGTCGCCGTTCGTGATAATCTGGACGTCGGCCGTGTGGCGTGCCGGGTAGTAGATAATCAGGTGCGGGTCCGTGAGCTTGGATTCATCGAAGGCCTTGGTCTTCATGAAGCCGGTCTTGGGTTCAATTTCGAACACGCGATTGCGGCTGTTGACGCTACGGCCCATGATCCAGTAGACCTGCACGTAGGACTTGCCGTCGGCGCTTTCGCCGAGGATAATGCCACGACCAGGATAGGGGTTATTGGAGAGGGCCTTGAAATTCTGTTTTGCTTCGTCTGTGTATTTCATGGTCCCAAATATAAAAACTATTCCACTATCAGGCGCATCTTGTTGCCAAGATTGGAGCTCGTGCCGTCGTCATAGACCAGCAAAGTCGCTTCTTTATACAGGTCCAACGCCTTGATATTGAAACTGACCTTCGACGTGCAGAGGCAATCGGCCTGCGGGAGCGAAGTATCGTAATGCGGAGTCACGTAGAGCGTAGAATCCTTCATCTCAATTGCAACGCTCTCGAATATCGTTCCGCAGGTAAGCACGACTTCTTCAATGACTATCTGCGCAGAATCGCCGTTCACGTACATGTGCGCCACGGGCGGCAAGGCGGCATCTACCATCGGATCGTCCGGACCGCTCTTGTTACACTGCGCATCGGCCTTTTCAATCTTCTGGTAGCCCCGATCCGGCTGATTAATCAGTTTATGTCCCAACTCAAGCGGAGGCCTGTTGTTCTCAAACGCCGTATAGCCAAATCCGGCATATTGTTCATCAAACGTGAATTTCACATCGGCCGTGCAACCGCACTTATACTCCACGCCCTTCTCGTCGAACCGTTTGAAGTTCACGAAGAGCGTATCCCCTATGACGCTAGCCACGGTATTGCCTGCGTTCAGACTATCCCAAAAAACCTTCTGCGATGCGGAATCACAGGCATACGACAAATCAACATTAAACAATTCAATTTCCGCAAAGCTGTTAGAGATACCGAGATACGCCCTGGGCGGCTCAGGTTCGGTCGGAACATCTGTCATTACCCGTTCTCGGCAGGTCGCCGAGATGGTTTTGAGCGGTACGGGGCCGTTGTAGCTCGGGCGCGAAGAGGAACTCGGCGGCGTCACACTCGATGAAGAACTTGGCGGAGTCACACTCGACGAAGAACTTGGCGGAGTCACACTCGACGAAGACTGTCCCGGCAGCACCGCGGACGACGACTCGGGCACAATACTAGACGAAGAATTATCCACTATAATCGTAATCCTCTTCCTCTCGGGGATAGGGCCGGAAACCACTTCAAAAACCTGATTGTACAACTTGAAATACTTGATGTCGGCATCGGCTGCAGGAATATCAAACCGATGGTCCGAATAGCAGACCCAGTTTAACGAAACCAAAGTTCCTTCTTGTTCAACAAGCAAGGTATCGCCATTGCGTTTGACAGACAATTCGTCTCCATGCCATTCGTTGTTGACATGCATATCGGGAATGACAAGCCAATAGCCTTCGCTTTCGTTGCCCTGCAAATAGGCCTTCTCCTGCCCCACCAGGTCAGACCCCAAGTTGCATTCCTCTATAGAGGCAACAACCTTCTCGCCAGGCTCTCCGCTGGACGGGCCCGCGGAACTCGACGAAGAATCGTCCCCGCAGGCAATGAGCATGAGCGACAGAGCCGCAGTTGTTACAAGTAACTTTTTCATGATATCCTCCTTCTTTTAATTTTCCTGTACCGGAAGGGTTTCCTTCTGGTCAAAAACCGTGTAGTTGATACCGGAATAAGCCTTGTCGAGCGTGAACGTGGCCTTCGCCGCACATTCACAACCGTAATTCCAGCCCTTGCTCCGGCTAAAAGCCACATACAGCGTATCGCCTTCACTACTGACAACCGGGTGGCCTTCGTTTACGCCCTGCAGGAACTGCTTCTGGGCATCCTCCTCGCAAGGGATAGCGAAATAGACATTCTGCAAGACAAATTTTACGGAGTCGCCCTCGATGTGCTTGAACGCCTCGGGGCCAGCGACATCCGGCGCGACGGCGGAATCCAATTTCACATAAATGACGTCATCCACACACTGGATGGAGAAATCGCCCGCATGCGCACTACTATGCGCAACGCCATTGCCGCCGTCCTCGCACGAGCTGCTGCTTTCTATAACAGAACGTTCACTCGAACTGCTTACGATTCTTATAGAATCATTGTCTCCATTCGGAATTTCAATCGGCGAATCCATTCTAAAGTCGACAGACGAACTGCTGTTTGCCGCGATGGTATTGGGATCGATGGTACCGCCCGCGATATCGCTGGCTTCGTCACTGGAACATGCAATCAAAAACACCGCGAAAAGAGACCCTATGACAAGGGAGAAATTCTTAAGCATGGCGAGCCTCCTTTACCTTGTCCGTAACCGGGAAAAACTGGAAATTGACTCTACAGACCTGATCCTGGTCCTTGTATTCGTTCGCGATGGAAAGCACCCTCCTGCAGCAGGCGTCTAGCTCGTTTGCTATCCTGCCGTAAGCCTCCTCGTTCACGCCGAGAGTCACGCCAGTAAAATGACGTTCATCGGGCGCATAACGGTCCACGGCGCGCGCGGCCATGTTCGCCATCTCCTTGTGCATCGCGCGGATTGCGAGCGGCAGCGCCTCCTTCGAGCCGATGACGGTCTGTTCCGTTTGCGAATAGGCCTTGTCCCCCTCCTTCTTCAGGAACCCGGCCTTGACCAAGAAATCCAGCACGTCGCGAACGTCTTCGGCGGACACGTGCTCCTTGCAGGCATCCGCTATATCACGGGGATTCGCGCCCGGCATCATCGGGATAAGTTCGCGTAGCACAGGGTATTTCCAAGATTCATAGTACTGGAATGCGTCGCCGTCAACAACGCGCACCTTGTGCTCCAGCGCAATCTTCTGCATTTCGAGCAAGGCGGCCTTCTTCACGGAATCTTTTTTCGCATTCCCGAACGCAACCATCTCACGGAAATAGTCCTTTTCGTAACCGACAAGCCCCATCGCGTTTGCGACATTCTCGATTTTCGGTTTGCCCAGCTTGCTTTCGCCCTTGCACACCAACTGCAAAAAATTCGGCGATGTAAAACCGGCGCTCTTGCAGAACTCACGCCACGAGAACGCACCCAAGCGTTTGCGCTCGTCGTAGTAGTCCTGAATGTACAGGCGGTAGTCCTTATATTCAAGTATCGGTTTCATGTCTATTAATATACGTTTTTATTTTCCGAAAATCAATAGAAAGATACTATACAAAATTAACGTTTTATGTAAAAATACAGCATTTTTCATAAAAAATCCAAAACAAAATTCAAAATACTATACACCATGTATAATACAAAGGAAAGCCCCCTCAAAAAACAAGGAGGCTCGGCACAATGGCTGCGGCTATTAATTTGTATGTAGTATAAATGCTACCGTTTCGGGTTGTAGTTGTTCATGAGCACCATCGCGACGGCAACGCAGAGCATAATGACGCTCCCCACGACAACCTGCTGCTTGTGGTCGTAATCGCGCTTGATGTACTTCGGGTCTTCTTCGTTGAGTTCCTGGAGGGTCGGGCCCTCGGCGAGTTTCGTGGAATCGATGCCGCAAATTTCAGCAACCTGCTCCTCGGTCATGTTCAACGTGCTCACGCGCAGGCTGTCGCACTTGTTTGTGACTTCAGCGGCAGCCGCGGGAATCGCAAGGAACAGGGCAAGGAAAACAGCAAAAACAAGGCGCTTCGGCGAGCTCAGCGACCTTGTTATCAATTCCGAATTCCGAAATCCGAACTCCGAATTATCCATTATTCCTTCGCGAGTTTGTCGAGGATCTGGTTCACGAGGCCCGGGTTGGCCTTGCCGCCGGACTTGCGCATGGTCATACCCACGAGGAAGCCCTTGAGAGCCACCTTGCCCGCCTTGAATTCGGCGAACTGGGCAGCGTTTTCGGCACAGACGGCGCGGACCACTTCTTCGATGGCACCGGTGTCGGTCACCTGCACCAGGCCCTTTTCCTTCACGATAGCTTCGGGGTCCTTGCCGGTTTCGAACATCTCGGCGAAGACCGTCTTCGCGATCTTTCCGTTGATGGTGTTGTCGGCAATGAGGTTCACGAGCTTGCAGAGGTCTTCGGGCTTGATCTTGAGGGCGCTGAGGCCGCCTTCCAGTTCCTTCACCTTGGCCAAAAGTTCGGTAATCACCCAGTTGGCGAGCACCTTGCCGTTCTTGCAGTTCTTGGCGGCGGTGTCATACCATTCGCTCACGTCGCGGTCTTCGGTCAGCACCATGGCGTCGTATTCGGAGACACCGAAGTCGTCCATGAAGCGCTTGCGGCGGGCATCCGGCAGTTCCGGAAGCGTGCGGCGGATTTCTTCCACGAAGGCCGGGTCGGTCACGAGGCGGACCATGTCCGGTTCCGGGAAGTACTTGTAGTCGTGGGCGTCTTCCTTGGAGCGGATGACGATGGTCTTGTCGGCGTTTGGGTCGTAACGCTTGGTGCACTGTTCCACTTCCTTGCCGGCATCGAGGGTCGAGGCCTGCAGGTTCATTTCGCAGTAGAGAGCCTTTTCGAGGTTCGTAAAGCTGTTCAGGTTCTTGATTTCGGCGCGGATACCGAACGGAGCGTCTTCGCTCTTGCGCAGAGAGATGTTGCCGTCGCAGCGCATGTTGCCATTTTCCATGTTGGCGTTGGACACGCGGGTGTATTCAAGCGTCTGCTTGATCTTCTTGAGCACGAGCACGGCTTCTTCGGGGCTACGGATATCCGGTTCGGTCACGATTTCGCAGAGCGGGGTGCCGCAACGGTTCGCGTCAAAGTGGGATTCGGTCGGGCTCATGTCGTGGATGAGCTTACCGGCGTCTTCTTCCATGTGGATACGGGTAATGCCCACGCGCTTCTTGGTGCCGTCTTCCTTGACAATCTCGAGCCAGCCGTTCTTGCAAATCGGGTGGTCGTACACCGGAAGTCCGCCCGTCTGGGTAATCTGGTAGCCCTTCGGCAGGTCCGGGTAGAAGTAGTTCTTGCGGGTCCACATCGCGTTCAGGTCGATTTCGCAGTTCAGGGCTAGCCCTAAGCGAATGGCGTATTCCACCGCCTTCTTGTTCGGCACGGGCATGGCACCCGGCATACCGAGGCAAACGGGGCAAACGTGCTTGTTCGGGGTCGTATTCACTTCGATTTCGCAGCCGCAGAACATCTTGGTTTTAGTCGCGAGCTGGCAATGGATTTCAAGACCGATAACAGGACAATAGTTGGACATAAAAACTCCGTAATTTTACGGGAAAAAGATAGTATTTTAGAACTTAAAACTTAGAACTTAGAACCTAGAAACGCGGAAAAAAACGGGGCCGGGATGCAGGAAACAAGAAGAATACTGACATTACGTTACCCTCTTCGTAAAAAAAAGATTATTTTAAAAACGTAAACAAATATTTTCCAGGAGTTCAGCCATGAAAACTTTAAAGATTCTTGCCATCATCGGGGCCACGAGCCTGTTTGTCGGTTGCGCCTCCATGCCGAGAGAACTTTCGGACCACAAGGAAATCCCCGGCGGCGAATACACCGGCGAAGCGCAGAACAACCGTCCCGAAGAAATCAAGTACCAGAAGCTCCCCGACAACATGCAGTACGTGCGTGCAAGCGACTCGCTGGTTATCGCGACTTACAACAAACTAAAAGAAGACCTTTCCGTCGAAGAGGGCAATCTCCCCATCGCAGACTACCTGTTCCTGATGCCGGGAACCTGGGAAAAGATTTCGAGCACAGGCCAGAACGAGAACTTCAACAAGCGCAAGAACACCTACACCGTCGAGGCGGGCCCGGAAAAGTTCAAGTTCAAGTACGCAATCCCCAAGACCGACAAGTCCGCAAGGCACGCCTGGGAGGGCGTCCGTAAGGAAATCCGCCACCCCGCCTTCTACACGGCTCCCGACGGCAGCGAAGAAGCAAATGCCGTTGGCGAAATTTCCATCCGAGCCATAAGCACCGAAGAAATGGCGACCATCGTGTGGTTCAGCCCGTTCAAGATGGTGGAACCGCTCTTCATAGTGAACAACACCTACATGCTCGGGTTCAACAAGAAGGGGCAGTTGGAAGTCATCGACGAACTCCCCTACTACCTGCCCTACGCCGAAAAAATGAAGGCCATCATCGCCGATTACGAGCGGCAGAAGCAGGAGTATGAGCAGAAGAAAAAGGAATACGAAGAGGCCAAGCGGAATAGCAAGTAGCCTAGACCGGCCTACACTTCGTCAAGCGTAACAACGAGTGCATCCGTGAGGGTGCGGAAGTTCGCACATTCCGTGAGAATGCAGTCGGCACCGTTCACAAACGCCGTTGCAAGGCGAAGCGACTCTGCCTCAGTAATTTTGTGATTCGTGCGGGATGCCGCAGCATAGAGTTCGGCAGCCTTCACGGAGATTTCGGAATCCACGGGGCATACCTTCACATTCCTCGAATGCTCGAAGAACTCGCGGTACTGGCGGGCAAGCACACCCTCATTTGCACCGAACGCTTTCTGGCTAATTTCAAACAAGGTAACAGGAGAAACAAGAACCTGCACGTTCTTCTCGTACACCATGTCGAGCACGCCCGATACCGCCGGATAAAAATCCGGGTGCATCTGCAATAGCCGGACCAGCGGGCCGGAATCCAGAAAAAGAACGCGGCTCTGTCCGATATCCCTTATCACTCGTAAATTTCCATGTAGGCGATATCGTAACGCATGCCGGCACGCACCATCTTGAAGCGTTCGGCCTTCGGGTAGTAGTACCAGATCATCCACTCGCCGCTCATATCGGTACGCTTGGTCTTGATGGCGATGGGCTTTTCGCCCTTGTA
This sequence comes from Fibrobacter sp. UWR3, assembly GCF_900143055.1. Classification (NCBI taxonomy): domain Bacteria; kingdom Pseudomonadati; phylum Fibrobacterota; class Fibrobacteria; order Fibrobacterales; family Fibrobacteraceae; genus Fibrobacter; species Fibrobacter sp. UWR3. Next base: position 138,099 of record NZ_FRCW01000006.1, read on the forward strand.
GAATTCGCGCTTGTGCGGAATCACGTGTTCGAACGGGCGGTAGGTATGCACGGTCTCGCCCGCCTTGCGTTCGATAAAGCCCTTGCCGCCCTTGCTCCAGGTGATGAACACCGGGCCGTTTTCGTCCTTCATCTCTTCGCAGCTGTCAAAACCGCTACCGCACCAGAAGAACTCCTTGAACTTGAGCTGCACCTCGGGCATGTTGAAACTCGCGACCTTGCGCGTGTTGCCCTTGTAGGTTCCGTAGTCGCCCTCAAGCTTGTACTGGCCCGCATTGTACTCGTTGCAGCCGCGCTGAGCGACCTTCACCTTACGGCCCGTCACCGCAATGTCTACCGTACAGCCATCTTCCTGGTAAGCCAGACGCGCGTTGCCGTTGGATTCGCGAATTTCCAAGTTGCCCATCTCGATTTCGGCGCGGTTGCCCTCGGGCCCGTTCTGGATGGTCACATCGAACCGCTTGGGGTTGTTCGGCGACTTTTTCAGATAAACGCTACCCGTCGCAGAGGCATACTCGCCGCTCAGGTCGAGCGCTTCCTGCTGGAATCGGGCCAGTTCCGCACGGCGCACCCAGACGGTACCGAGTTTGCAGTCGATAGGCACGTATGTCGGCGGTTCCTTCGGTTCCTGTTCAACCCAGGTCACCACCTTCTTCTTCTTGGTCTTCGTCTTGACTCGGCCCTTCTTGTCCTTTACCGGACGGCCCTTCCTGTCGGTCACCTCGACGGTCTCCTTGACCCAGCTGACCTTCTGCACCTTGTCCTTGGGGATGGGCAGTTCCTTTATCCAGTCCGACTTGGAAAGCTGGCCTACGGGAGCGGACTCGTCCACATCGTTTTTTACTTTCTTGTAAACGGGAAGGGTTTCTTGTGCGAGCGCGAACGTTACGAACAAAACGGCAATAAAGCAGAAAATTCTTTTCAAATTAATCCTCATGGCACGAAAAATTAACTTTTTTTCAAAAAGTTGTAGTAATTTATCCCATTTTTGGGGGGAATTCTCCCATTTGTTCGTTAATTTGCTAAACTTTTGACATATTAATTACCAAAGGAGAATTCCGAGATGAAAAAGATGATCCTCGCTTCTTGCATTATGGCAGCGGCCGTATTTGCCGCCCCTGATGCAGCAGCAACTGCCGCAAAGGCAGACGTTGCACAAAAGGAACTGGACAAGGCTACAGCCGACAAGGCAGCACCCGCAGCTGAACAGGCAGCACCTGCCGCTGAAGCCGCTGCCCCCGCAGCCGAACAGGCTGCCGAAGCAGCACCTGCCGCCGAACAGGCTGCACCCGCAGCCGAAGCCGCCCCCGCAGCAGAAGCAGCTCCTGCAGAACAAGCTGCCGCTGACGCTTCGACTGATTCGGCAAGCTCAGCAACCGCCGCTCCGGCTGAAGAAGCACCGGCCGCAGACGCAGGCTTCACCGAACCCGCGACTGCCGAAGAAAAGGTCGCAGCCGCCGACGAGCAGAAGCCCGCCAAGAAGAAAAAACGCCGCAAGAGGAAGAAAATGATCCAGAACGCCGTGCTCGAGACCCCGAAGCTCGCGTTCGACATCAATGCTGACTTCGAATTGGAAGCCGGCAAGGTCTTCTGGACCACCGAAGACGACGAAATGAGCGACAACCTTGAAACCTGGAACGGCGAAGCCAACTTTGCCGTGCTCGCCGAAGGCGAAGACTTCAAGGGCAAGATTGCCATAGCGTTCTACCCCGGCGATCTCCGCATGTCCGACGAATCCCTCGACAAGAAGGCCAAGAAGGAAGCCCTCCGCGAAGGTACCGAAAAGGGCACCGACGACTACTTCAGCCTCGACGAAGCCTGGGCATTCCAGGAAACCGACATGTTCAACTTCAAGGTCGGTCGTTGGGACAACACCGACAAGAACGGTGACTACTTCGGTGGCTACATCGACGGTTACCTGACCGGTTTCATGTCTACGCAGGCTTCCGAAAACCAGCTGCAGTTCGGCTTCACCCCGTCCGAGACGATGGATCTGAATATTTCTCTCATCAGCAAGTCCGTCAACCTCAACAAGGGTGACCTCCGCGCCGTGTTCAACTTCCACAACCTCGAAGCCCTCAACAACATGAAGATCCAGCTCGGCTACCGCAGCAACATCTTCGACGTTGTCTACGACTCCGACGCCGAAATCAAGCACAATGTGTCCCTCAAGGCAAACGTCCCCGTGGTCACGAACCTGTTCAACATCTTCGGCGAAGTGGCTCTCATGAACCTGAGTGCCGATGACGACATGGTCATGCCCATCACGGGCGGTGTCTCGATTTCGCTCCCGGTTATCGACCGAATCATCCTCGAAGCCGAATACGTGGGTGACCGCGACGAGCACAAGGAATACCAGGGCTTCGCAGCCAAGCACGTGAAGGACGTTCTCGGTGCAGTCTACGTCGAGAAGGCCTTCACCGACCGCTTCAGCCTCTCTGCCGGCTTCCACAGCTACGGCAGCACGAAGGACTGGATGCTCTCCGGCAACCTCGTCGGCAGAATAAACTAAGAGACCGAGCTCTCCCACCTAAAGGTGGCCATGTACACTAAGCGCTAAAGCGCAAGTGTCCAAAGGTCGCAACCGCCCTCGGTTAACACCCGAGGGCTTTGTTGCTCACGGAGACCGCTCATTCGAAGGTTTGAATTTTGCGGAGCTCGCCGGTTGGGCGGGCTCTTTTTTTTTGGAATCGGAGTGCGGTTCTAGAGTGCGGGGGTGCAGGCGGCCTGGCGTTCGGGCAGGTTCTTCCAGTAACGCACCGGCAGGCAACGCCGGAGCAGTTTCGGATTCTCGCGCTCCTTGATGGCGATGGACTTGTAGTAGTCTTGCCACAGCTGGGTAAAGCCATCGGACTGGATTGCCTTCACGAACGATTCCTCGTCGGGGAGCGTTACCACTTTGCTCTCCCCCACCTTGTCGTGCAGCAGCGCATACTTGCGCTTGGAATCATATATAATCCACTTCTCGAACGCGAACCTGTTACGGAAATGCGGTTCCATCATGAGGAGGATATCGTACTTCGGTTCTATCTTTGATATGTAGAAATTGCCTGGCCCTTTCGAAAAGCGGACCATCCCGAGCATGTTGCCCGCCTCATGGCGCACGGAACCCGCAATCTTGTACAGCGGGAGCATCTCTAGCGATGCGGGGTTCTTGCCGTAGTTCGGGTCATCGCCCGAGAACAGCTTGCGGAGGTAGGCAAAGATTTTCATTTCTATCCCGCGCTCTTCCGAAAGAAACGCAGTTTCTAACAGGGTGAGCACATCCTCGCTCGCATTGTTCACTATGGCTCGGCGCAGGCGCATTGCGGAATCCTCGTTCGTCTCCACGCGAAAATTCTGCAGGAACAAATCAACGGGGGCATCGGTATCGCGATCCGGGACGAAGTTTTCGACATCGAGCCGCTGGGAATAAATTTCGAATATGGCGGAAAGGAAACCGTCAAATGATGAATCGTATGAAATGGAGAGAGTCATAAAAACAATTGATGATTGATAATGGATGATGGATAATTGATGATGCAGGATGTGTAATGTATATTTCGGGATGCGGGATGTTTTTAGTTGGCAGAACTTAGTTGGCAGTAGGCAGTGTTTATCGCGGGCGACTACGCGGAGAGTGCCGCGGGCTGCGGGAAGCTTATCGCAGGCGTCGGCGCAACCGCAGGCGAAGGCAGCGCAATCGGATTGCTGTCGAACAGGTCGAGCTGGCCGGATTTAGGGCGCGGGAGCAACAGCGGGCGAATCATCTCGGGGTATAGCCGCCGGAGCGACGCGGGAATATCGGGATGGTAGATGAAGTACTTCGCGCGTTTCAAGACCACGCCCATCTTCTTCAGGTTCTCGAGCCGTATCTTGCAGTACCGCCGTCCCGAAACAATCAGCCGGGCAGACTTCACGCCGATTCCGGGAACCCGCAACAGCATCTCGTAATCGGCAGTCTGGATATCTATCGGGAACAGTTCCAGGTGCCGTAGCGCCCAGCCCGCCTTCGGGTCCAGATTCAGGTCCAGGTTCGGGTTCTGCTCGTCGAGAATCTCGTTGTACTCGAAGTTGTAAAAACGCATGAGCCAGTCGGCCTGGTAAAGCCGGTGCTCGCGCAGGAGCGGCGGCTTGGTGGTAATCGCGGGCAGGCGCTTGTCAGCGTTTACGGGAACGTAGCCCGAAAAATACACGCGCTTCAGGCGTTGCTGGCGGTAAAAGCCCGCCGAAAGCGTGAGAATCTGGAAATCGCTCTCGCCCGAGGCGCCCACAATCATCTGCGTGCTCTGCCCCGCAGGCAAAAAGTTCGGGGTGTACCTCCCCCGCGCGCCGCCGTACTCGATCTTGCGTTCGGCAAAGTAGTTCATGGGAGCGTACACCGAAGCGTAGTTCTTGTCGGGAGCGAGGTAAGTGAGCGACCTCTCCGAAGGCACCTCGATGTTCACACTCGTGCGGTCTGCATAGAGGCCCGCCTCATGAAGCAACTTCTCGGAGGCGCCCGGAATACTCTTCAGGTGGATGTAGCCCCCGAAACGGTGCACGGTACGCAGTTCCTTCGCGACCTTCACCAGCAGTTCCATCGTGTAGTCGGGCGAGCCCACCACCGCAGAACTCAGGAAGAGCCCCTCGATATAGTTACGGCGGTAGAATTCCAGCGTGAGGTCTATGACTTCCTTCGGGGTGAACGTCGCCCGCGGGATATCGTTGCTCCGGCGGTTCGCGCAGTAGGCGCAGTCGTACTTGCAGGCATTCGAAAGCAGGACCTTCAGTAGCGAAATGCAACGGCCATCGGAAGACCACGTGTGGCAAATACCCGCCGGGCAAGCATCGCCCAGCCCCCTCGGGGGCGCAGAACGCCTAGAGCCGCTCGACGTGCACGAGACATCGTACTTGGCGGCAGCGGAGAGAATATTCAGTTTTTCGCGGACATCCATACTTGCCTTTTTGTTTAGTTGCACCTTTGTTCACTATAAATATAAACAAAACTGCACAAAAAAGCAATAGTCCCGTCATTATTTTTATAAAAAAGCTCTCGCGAACGAGCGGTCTTGTCATCTATGATGGTACGGGTGGTTCTGCATCACCATCTGCACGCGATATAGTTGTTCGGCCATAATCACGCGGGCATGGTCGTGCGTGAACGTGAGCGGAGAGAGCGAAAGCAGCAGGTCCGCAGTCTTTTTTAGGTTCTCGTCGATACCGTAGGCAGAGCCAATAAGGAACACGATATTCCCCGGGAAACGGTCGCGCAGCGTGTCAGAGAGCTTTACCGTATCCATGAGTTTGCCCTCTTCAGACAAAATAACACGGCGGTACTCCGACTTGGGGAACTTCTTTTCAAACAGCGCCGCCTCCTGGGCGAGCGACTGCACGCGGTCATCGAGCTTGGATTCCTTGAGTTCCACAACCTCGAGCGGGAACATTCCGCCCCGCAGGCGCTTCACGTACTTTTCCACCTCGTCCGCGATAAACGGCGAACCGGCCTTACCAAAAACTGCGAGAACCCATTTCATACTAGTTATTAGTCATTAGTTATTAGTCATTAGTTTTAAGTCTGGCGGCTATGCCGCGATTATAAAAAAGCCAATGACCATTGACCAATGACTATTGACCCTTCTAATCTATCTGCCTACGCTCAGGCGTTCGATGAGGAACTCGGGCATGCCCGCCTTGCGCATGCGTTCCTGCGTCTGGAACACGTCGTATTCTACGCGGATAATGCGCACGCACTTCGTCTCGGTATCGAGCAGGCACCAGCTAGCACGGCAATCGCGGTCGCGCGGCTGGCCCACGCTGCCCACATTCACCAGCAGGCGTTCGGTATTCGCGATGGTGTACTCGTACTCGTCCAGAATCTTGGGGATAGCCATCGGGCGACTCGCCACAATTACCGGGCTGTGCGTATGCCCGATAAAGCAGTACGTTCCGTGGAAATGGTCAAAGGCGTCGAGAGCCTCTTCGAGGTCGGTCACGTACACCCAGTCCGCAGGGGAAAGCGGGGATGCATGCACGAAGGTAATGTCGTTTTCTTCCTTGATGTAAGGGAGCGCCTTAAGGTACTCGATCGATTCCTTGCTCATGTGCGACTGCGTCCATTCGATGGCCTGCTTCGCATACGGGTTGAACCCCACGCTCGATTCATACTTGATAGCCACGCTGTCGTGGTTTCCGATGAGGCAAAGGTCCATATTGTCGCGAGCAAGTTTCACGCACTCGTCGGGGTCTGCGCCATAGCCCACAAGGTCGCCCAGGCAGACTCGCCTTTCGACACCATTGTCATTCATGGACTGGAGCACGGCCTCGAACGCCGTCGCATTGGAATGAATATCAGAACAAATACCGTAAAGCATGCGGAAAATTTAATATATTTGCGCGCGTATGGAAGTAATCGAAGACAAGACAAAGGTTAGCATCGCCTACGTGCTGCTCGAAAAGGGCGGACGCATACTGGAAGAAATTCCCGCGACACACCCGTTTGTCTATATCCACGGCTACAACAACATAATCCCGGGGCTCGAGACGGCACTCGCGGGGCGCAAGCTCGGCGAGAGGTTCAGCGTCGACATCCCGGCAAACCTCGGTTACGGCCCGTACCGCAAGGACCTTATCCTGAAAGTCCCCAAGGCAGAACTGCAAGACGTGGGCGAACTCTGGCTCGGGATGGAACTCGAGATGTTCATGGACAACGACATCCGCGAATTCCAGTTGCCCGAGACGGCGGACGAGTTCGTCGAAGACCTGAACCTCGACAGCGACGAGAGCGACGGCATATACACGGTCAAGGAAATCTACCGCGACTCCGTGCTCGTAGATGGTAACCACCCCTTCGCGGGCAAGGACCTCACGTTCGAGGTCGAAGTCGTTGCCATCGAGGAACCCAGCTTCACTGAACTTGAATCTGGATTTCCCGACCAGGACGAATACGACGACGGGTACGAAGACGGCTACGACGAGAAGTATTAGAGACTAGGGAGGGCAAGCCCTTCGGTGCATATAAACTAAAAATCCCCCGGCAAAGCCGAGGGATTTTTAAGTTCGCAATTTTCCGCGAGATTAGGCTTCGTCAGCGAGTTCGGGAGCCTTCTTGATCACGTTGCGGCGGCCATAGCGGACCTTGCTCGGGTCGAAAGTCGTTTCGACCGGGGCAACTTCAGCAGCGGCGGGAGCGGCAACCGGAGCGGCTTCGACTGCGGGGGCAGCCGGAGTTTCAACCGGGATACGCGGAGCGAGCGGGCGGCGGGCTTCGGCAGCTGCAGGGGCAGCGGCTTCGACTGCGGGGGCCTGTTCGGCGGCGGCAGGAGCAGTAGCTTCAGCCGGCTTGTTGAATTCGCGGCGCGGACGGTCGGGACGGCCTTCACGGCGGTCACGGCGCGGGCCACGGTCGGGGCGCTGTTCGTTGCGGTCACGGTTCTGGGCAGGCTGGGCCTGCTTGTCACCACGAGCGTCCTTGTTATTCTGACGATCCTTGCCATGATCCTTATTGTTGTTACGGTCACCGCGCTGAGCCATTTCCTGGGCACCGACGGGGCGGCGGGAATTCGGCTTCAAGTTCATGTCCGGGGTGAGCTTTTTAACAATCGGAGTATGGAGATTGTCGAGAATCTTGTTAACCTTAGACAGGATAACGATGCTCAAAATCACTGCGACGAGCGACAGAGCAATTGCGATGTAGTTTTCCATCTGGGCACCTCATAAGTAAGGGTTAAGCCACAACGGAAGGCTGGAAAAGACCCGCCGTAGGGGTGATTGCGAGTGTGTGTTGTTTAGGGCCATCTTAATAGCGCTTCTATGGAAGCTTGACGGCCAGGAAGGCTCCTATCCAGCGGATCTAGTCCGGCTCAGGAATCTGGAGCAGGGCGGTTTTCGCCGCAGCGATAAACCGCAGGGGGCAATCACGGGCGGAAATTTAAAAAAAATTTGTGTCAAAAAACGCTAATTCAGCGCTTTTTCGATAACTTTTTCCATTTTTTCGGACATGGCGTCCCAACTCATGGTGAGAGCGCGCTCGCGGGCGTTCCGTTCGAGCTCGAAGAGGCGGTCCTTGTCGTGCAGAACGGCCGCAGCCTTCTCGCAGAACCCCTCGGGATCGTCGTTCTCGTACAGGAGGCCGGTCACGCCGTCCACCACGGAATCCTTGAGGCCCGCGACGTTATTGCTCATCGAGATCGTGCCGCAGAGGTTCGCCTCGATGTTGTTGATGCCCCAGCCTTCCTTGAAGGAGGGGTTGATGAACAGCGAGGAGCGGCTCAGGAGGTCGCGCTTTTCGTCTTCGGAAACGCGCCCGAGGAACTTCACGGAATCGCGCACGCCGAGCTTATCGACCAGCTTTTCGAGTTCGCCGCGGTAGTCTCCCCCGCCGGCAACTTCGAGTACGATACCCGGCACCAGCTCGCGGAGGCGCGGCATGGCATTGATGACAAACTGCGCGTTCTTGTACTTCATGAGGCGACCCACGTAAGAAATCACCGGAGGGTCAGACTTGGGTTGAGTCGGGTGGAAGTACTCGGTATCGATGCCGGGCTCCACCACCTCGATCCACTTGGCCTTGATGCCCATGTCGACAATCTCGTCGGCGGTGCTCTGCGAAATGGCGAGGAACTTCTCGCCCTTGTAGAAGAGCGCTACCGCACGTTCCATCAAGTACACGTAAAGCGCCATCGGGAAGAACGTTTCGCGGAAAATCGACTTGCGGAAAAAGTGCATCACCATGTGGAGGCGCTTGACCTTCGTGTTGCACGGCGTGAAGAACGGAATCTTGTTCAGGTCTTCCACGATGAGGTCGTATTCGTGCTGGTGCTTGCGGGCGTAGCGGTGCGCCGTGTAGTTGAACAGGAACTTGTTGCCCGTACGGATGGTGCGCATGCCGTCGACCACCTCTTCGTCGGGCAGGCCCTTCACGCTATGCGAAAGGACTGTCACCTCGTAGTTGCGGGCATTGATGCGCTTGAAAATCTCGTGAAAGTACAGTTCGGCGCCGCCCGCTTCCGGGTTCTTGATATCGCGCCAGTTGATAAGCAAAATCTTTTTCTTTTCCACGTTAGAACCTAATTTTTATCCGCGTGTAATATACAAAAATGACATTCTCGCTATCGCTTCCTTGAACTGCGCGGGCTCTTGCAGTAAGCTGATTACCACCCAGCCGTCCTCATCGAAGTCGAAGAAGAACCCGGGCTGCACCAGCACGTGCTTTTCCTTGAGCAGGCGGAGCGTGAGTTCCTCGTCGTCCTCCCCCAGGCGGATAACCGCATACCAGCCGCCGAGAACTTCGGGGCAGTACTTGGATGGGAAAGCTTCGCGGAGGGCCTGCCAGTTCTGCAAAAGGCGTTCCTTGACGCGCGATTCGTAGGCGGCGGACTGCTTGAGGAGCGCGGTGCCGAGAGCCTGCGCCGGGGCGGACACGCTCAGGTAGGCATCTTCCACGAATTCGAGTGCCGCGCGGATTTCTTCAAAGCGTTCGCGGGGCGCGTAGAAAGCCATCCAGCCGAGCTTGAGCTGCGGGGAACCCACGGCCTTGCTTAAGCCGTTCAGCCAGAAAATCGGGCACTTCGGACCGTCTTCTGGGAGGTTGACGAAGTCGCCGCCGCCCGCATCCCAAAGAGACTCTCGCCCACTGCCCATCAGGTATTCCCAACTACGGCGGACCTCCGGCGAAAAACCGTAATCGCCGAAAACTTCGTCGACCACGAGAATCATGTCGTTCTCTTCGCAGAAGCGGACAGCCGCATTCCATTCTTCGCGGGAAACACAATGTCCCGTCGGATTGTGCGGCGAAACGAGCAGCAGGATTTTCGCTTTCTCGGGAGCAGCCAGCAGGCTGTCGGTATCCAAAACAAAGCGGAAGGATGTTTCTTTTTTCCTGTCACCCTGGAGCTTTGCGATAGGGGCCATGGATTCTATCGCCTTCGGCTCCAGAATGACACCTTTTTTCTTCTCCCGTTGCAATTTTAAAAAGTACGGCGCACATTCCAGGTGTTCCAACTGCGCGAGGGTATCGAGGAGCGGGTATCCGGGCATCGGCGTGAGGATTACATCGCCTGGATCGCAGAATGTCTTGAACAGCACCGAATACGCTTCGCTCGTACTTGCGGTCAAAATGATTTGCCCCGCCGTAAAGTTGCCACCACGTTCACGGTAGTACTCCACCACAGCCTCGCGTGCAGACTTCCAACCCGCCGCATCCGGGTTCCAGCAACCGAAATCCTTGCGTGCCTCCTCCACCGCTACATCCATATCAATCGGCAAGCCCGCCCTTACGGGGCTACTCACCGTCATGTCGACAAACGGAAGCCCACCCTCGGCAGCATCCTTTTTCGCACTCGCCTTTGCGCGTTCCAGTTCGGCAAAGAACGGCGACGGAGAAAGGTCTTTAGGCAAGCGGGAAGAAAGCATTAGTCCTCGTCCTTAATGCAACGAACGGAGTACGCGCGATTAGCGCCATCATCGTCGTAGTAATTAAATCCCGCGTAGAAATTTAGGTACAAATAAAAGGCAGTAGAGGTTGAATTTCCATTTTGTACCGGAGTAGAACTCCAAAACAGCGCATTATCGCCCAAGTATGTGTAGTATGTGAGGCTGTCATTAAAGAGACCTGCAGGTCGAACAGAGAATCCGTAAGCATCAGTACACCCAGTACCGCAACTGCTCCATTCATCGGCAGTCATCAATTTTCGCTTAGCATCCTTACCGCCTACGGATTCATAAAGAACATTAAATTCCGTCCGTGTAGGCACATGCCAACCCTGAGGGCAAACACCCTGCACCCTCTCAGCGGGATTGCAACCGTGAATATACCCGCATCCTAGGCCATCATCGCTATAAACAGCAGCACTGTCCATCGCGGCACTCCACATATACAAGCGACCATATTCCTCACAATTCGAAAAATCATTTTCATAACAGAAACTGGAGGAATCCAAATTAGCGGTCGGCCACAAATAGGCAAAATTCAGATTCTCGGCCATCCACCACACATCACCAATTTTCACGGTCTTGTAGGATTGTCCATCACGGTCATCAATCAAAGTTCCATATTCGCAATCGTCAAAGCCCTCGCCTCTACAAGGTTCCACATAAGCCACGCTTATACTACTGCTATACGAACTAGAAGAAATTTCGGAACTGCTACTAGACACCCTTGTCTCGCTTGAGCTCGACTGCGGTGTGACCGACGAAGAAGACCTCACGCTCGAAGAATACCTGTCCGAAGACGAGGATGATTGGGCGGAAGATGACGAAACATCCGAAGACTCCGTGTCAGAGCGCGTCAGGAAGACATCGCTTCCATCGTCTCCGCAAGCGACAAGCATTGTGCAAGCAAAAGCCCCGACTGGGGCCAGCAACTTCCACAAAGACAACCTTGAAACCGACTTCATTTTTTCTCCTCCTCTTTACAAAAAAACTACTTCTTACGGCGCAGGATGCCAGCCAACGCCACCGCGATGAGGATACCCGCGGGGAGCACGACGGCGATGGTCAACAGGATGAGCTTTTGGAAGTCGGAGAGACCCTTGATGGATTTCTTGAAATCCTTGAGTTTGGCTAGCAGGCCGGGCTTGCCGCCCGAGGTGGAGCCGTCGGATTCCTGGCCCAAGTCCTCGGAACCCGCAAAGGCTTCCATCTTCGGGAGCATCGCGAGCAACTTAGACGCCGATTCCTTAACCGGGCCTACAAAGCCGTCCAGCTTGGAGCGGTACTTTTCGTAGTGTCTCTTGAAAGGGCGCTTGAGTTGTTCGAGCATGTGGATTTCCTTTTCTTAAAAGATCCCCGCCTTTCGTCCACAAAGTGGATAACTCAACTAGGGCAACAAGTTGCCAAGTTTCGTATAGCGGGGATGACAATTAGGCCTTCTTGTAAAGGAGGTTCACGCCGCCGAAGAGGGCGCGCATGTTGGCCTTGAGCGTATCGCTAGAGACGCCGCGGCCTTCGACCTCGACATCGCCCGCCTTCAGGAGCATGCGGCTAAGCCCGCGGCCAGCCCACAACTTGTCCTTTTCAGGCACCACAAGCTGGCGGTACTTCACGAGTTCCACCGGCATGCCGATTTCGCGCATGAGCATGAGGGCGGCCTCGATCGGGCCTTCCGCCGTAATGGACCTCACCAGCGGTTCACCATCCTTCTTGAAGTGGAAAATGAAGCGGTTCTCGTCGGGGATAACCTCGATGTTGTTGAACACCAGGCGGCCGTTCACGTTCACGCGCTGCTCGCGGAACACGTCCAGCACGCGCTCGGCGCTGAGTTCGCCTTCCTTTTCGCTGTAGGACTTCAGGATCGGCTGCAGTTCGGCGGCTTCGGCGAGCGTCATCTTGTAGCCGAACTTCGTGATAATCTCGTACACGGCGGTGCGGCCGCTCTGGCTCGTGAAGCTCAGGGCGTCGTTCTGGTGGCGGCCGATGATGGAGTAGTCGATGGGGCGGTAGGCCCCCTTCTTCATGTCCTTCGTCTTGGAGGCGCCATCCTGGTGGATGCCGCTACGGTGCACGATAGCTTCGGCGCCAATCAGCGGGGCGCGGCTGTAAATACTGATACCCGACCACTGGGAAATCAGGATGGCCGTTTCGTAAATGCGCTCCATGTGCAGGCCCGTATTCACGCCGGAGTTGTGCAGCGCGACCGCAACTTCGTAGAAATTCGTGTTGCCGCAGCGTTCGCCCAGGCCGTTCAGCGCGACTTCCAGCTGGGTTGCCCCCACGAAGAAGCTTTCGACCGTCGCAGCCGTCGCCATGCCCAGGTCGTTGTGGCAGTGCACCGAAATCGTGACGTCCTTCGGGAGCGCCTCGTACACCTGCTTGATCTGGTTCACATACAGGAACGGACGATAACGTTCCACCGTATTCGGCAGATTGATGGTCGTCGCACCCGCTTCAACCACAGCCTTCAGCACGTCAATCACGAAATCCATGTTTTCGAGACAGTCACCGAAATGCTCGGCGCTGAACTCCACATCGCCCTTGTCGCCAACGAGCGACTTTGCAAACTTCACGCAATGAACCGCCTTCTCCTTGACCTGTTCGGGGGTCAGGTGCAGCACGTGCTCCATCGAGAGCGGGCTTGTCGCAAGGAAGGTATGGATACGCGGGTGCGGCGCAAACTGTACCGCTTCCCAGCAACGCTGGATATCGCTTTCCACGCAGCGGGCCAGGCCCGAGACAACCACGCGCTTTGCCACCTCGTCGCCTTCTTCGGCCATCTTCGCGGTGAGTTGCGCCAGTTCCTTGCACGATTCAAAGTCCATCTCGCTCGAAGCCGGGAAGCCGACTTCGGCCCCCTGCACGCCGAGCTTCAGCAGTTGCAGGTAAACGTCCTTTTTCTGGGCGTTGTTCCAGGGCTTCGGGAGCGCCTGGTTGCCGTCACGCAGGGTGACATCGTAAAAGAAGGGTTGTCTGTTCGCCATATCGGCACTTACATTGCTCATTTTTCATCTCCTTGCCGGCTTCCATGCGCCGCAAAGTTCTTTTCCGTGTTCAAAAATAGCATTTTGCCATAAAAAAGAACCCGCTTCGTCACGGAAGCGGGCCCTTTAAGTTAATTCCTATTTAAAACGAAATAGCCTAAAACCTCGCTCCGTGCGCGATACCAAGTAGAAGTCGAAGGTTAAGGATCTTTCTCATGCTATAGAATATACAAAGATTCAGGTGGATTGGCAAGGGCCCGTTTCAAGACGCCCGCGATCTAGCGTTCCTCCCAGATTCCGTTCGGGAGCTTGCCTATGTCACGGAAGTCCAGTTCACCGCCGGAGCGCGCAGAAGAAACATTCACGAGGCGCGCAAGCGGCTTGCCCGCACGTTCAATCACGATTTCTTCTTGCGAGAGCGAGACCTGGTTCAGCAGGTTGCCGAAGTTCTGCCTCGCCTCCATGGCGGTCACTGTCTTTGCCATACGCGCCTCACTTTGCAGGAGATGCTGCCGGAGCGGCTCCTTCGGCAGGAGCAGCTGGTTCAGCGGCAGGTTCAGCGTTCTGCTGCAGGGCCTTATCCTGAATGACGAGGTCCACGCGGCGGTTCTTCTGGCGGCCTTCCTTCGTCTTGTTGTCGGCAATTGGCATGGTCATCCCGAGCCCCTTGGCAGTAAGGCGGCCAGCGTCAATGCCCTGTTCCACGAGGAAGTTCTTCACGTTGTCGGCACGCTGCTGCGAGAGCTTCATGTTATGCTCGGCAGAACCCGTGTTATCCGTGTTACCTTCGATGGAGACATTGAACTGCTGGTACACGGAGAGGATTCCCGCAACCTTCGCGAGGCTCGTCTTGAGGTCGGCCTTGAGGGAAGCCTTGTTCACGTCGAACAGGATGTCAGACATGGAAAGGATAATGCCGCGGGCGTCCTTCGTCACCTGGATGAGCTTGGACTGGAGTTCGTTCAGCTTGTTCATGGCTTCGGCCTGGCGAGCCTCGGCCTTCGCGCGTTCCTCGGCAAGGGCCTTCTTCTCGGCCTCGAGCTGCTTCTGCAAATCGGCCTGCTGTTTCTGCAGGTCGGCCTCGCGCTTGCTCGCCGCCTTGAGGGCGGCCTGCTGTGCGGCGGCCTCGGCTTGGAACTTTTCCTGGTTCTGCTGCATTTCGGCCTGGAGGCGCGCGCCCTGGTCCTGCAACTTGGCCTTTTCGGCCTCGAGGTCGTTCATCTTGCCGCTACGGGCTTGGTTGATCTGTTCCTGGATAGCCTCGATGGAGCGGGCCGTCGCGGCGCGCTTTTCCCAGTTTTCGGCAGTACGGTTGCGGAGGGCCTGCGTTTCGGCCTGCGCGGCAATCAGCTTCACGTAGGTATCGCAATTCGCCGTAAGCGTCTGGACCGTCGCAGATTCCGGGTCCTTCTCGAGGGCGTAAGAAAGTTCACCCGCGTTGGCAAGCGCCTCGCCGTAGGTAAACTTCGCCGTAACGGCATTCGACGGGATTGCCTTTCCCGCATTTTCCACAGCGGCAAGGCACTTTTCGGCAACGGTCTGCTCGGCGGCAGGTTCGGTCGGTTGTTCAGCAGCAGGCGCTTCGGCAGCCTTCACCTGTTCGGCAGGGGCCGGAGTTTCGGCCGCAGCGGCAGCAGGGGCCTCGGCAGCAAAGCAAACAGATGCGGCAAGCGCAGAGATAACAAACAAATTCCTAGTCTTCATTACTTCGCCTCCGCCTTCTTGGTTTCCTGGTCAAGAATGCTCTGGTAGATGAGCTTCCGTTCCACCTCGCTGCGGAGTTCCGCCTCGACGCGTTCGTCTTCCTTCTTGGCGGCATCGCGTTCGGCAGTCGCAATCGCAAGCCTGTACTCGAGGGCGCTCTGGTCTGCAAGGGCAACAGCCTCCTCGTTCTTACCCGCGGCTTCGAGGGCCTTCGCGGAATCAAGTTTCGTATTTGCCGAAAGCATCTGGAGGGAATCGGCACTCGCCTCTTCAGCGATGGTCTTGGCTTCGCAGGCCAGGGTTACCGAGCGGTTCGCCTGGGCGGCACCACCGGCGCAGCCAGAAAGTACAGCAAGCGATGCCACGGCAAGGCCTGCTACAAAAAATTTTATTTTCATAAATGCTCCTTTATCAAAACCAATCAAAAAATAATATAGCAAAGGACGCCTTGCCAGACAAATAAATTCTTTTTTTCGTTTGCAATAAAAAACGGCAAACCGGCGTTTCAATTTATTTACAGGATTTTCCTGCGCTCAAAAATTTACTATTCTTTACCCACAATGGAACAGCCCGTGCGCACATTCTCCGTCATGCAGTACATGACCTCCATCAAGAACAAACTCGCCGATACACCGGCGGTCTGGGTGCACGGGGTCATCACACGCCTCACGGACAAGGGCAAGGTCGTCTACATCAGCATCGCGGACTTCGAGGAAGGCAACGTGAAGCCCATCGCGACGGTCGACCTCACCTGCTTCGCAGGGCAGTACGCAATACTCCGCGCAAAAACGGAAAACTCAGCAACGCCGTTCACCATCAGGGAACAGCTCAAGGTCTGTTTCCAGATCAAGGCCGACGTCTATATCCCGAGCGGCAAGCTGCAGGCGAAGATTCTCGACATCGACCCGGTCTACACGCTCGGAGAACTCGCTCTCACGCGCATGGCCATATTGAAGCGACTCGCGAGCGAAGGCCTGCTCGAAAAGAACAAGCAGACAGAACTTGCGCAAATGCCGTTACGCGTAGGGCTCATTACCGGCGAAAGCACTGCGGCCTACAAGGACTTTACCACGAGGCTTTCGGCATCGCCGTTCAAATTCACCGTCGTGACAGCGTACGCGAAGATGCAGGGGAACGACACGGAATCGAGCGTAATTGCCGCACTCGATGCGCTCCGCAAGGACGAAGAAATCGACGTGGTTTGCATCGTGCGCGGGGGCGGCGCAAAGACCGACCTGAACTACTTCGACAGCGAGGCGCTCTGCCGTGCCGTGGCAAACTACCCTATTCCGGTATTCACGGGCATCGGGCACGAAATCGACAAGAGCCTGCTCGACGAGGTGGCATACCTATCGTGCATCACCCCGACCGACTGCGCCAAGCGCCTTGTGGAACGCGCGCAGGAAAGCTGGACCGACCTTGTAGAATCCGCGCGGAGCATCGCAAGTTCTGCACGCGACATGCTTACCGAAAACCGCCAGCGGCTAAGTTCTGCGGCAGCGCGCCTGCAACAAGACGTAACCCTGCAAATCCAGGGCGAAAAGACAAAAATCGTGAGGATGTTCACTTCGCTCGAAAGGGATACGCGGTTCATGCTCCGCGAAGAGACCGCAAGGCTCGACCGCAACGTTGAAGGCCTGCGGCAAGGTACGCGCAAGATTCTCGACCTCGCCCAATCGCAGTTCAAGCTGACGGAACTGCGTGTCAAGAGCGCAGACCCCGAGACGACACTCGCGAAGGGCTACACGCTCACTCTTGATTCCAGCGGCAAGTTTATCCGCAACGCGGCACAACTGAAGTCCGGAGACACCTTACGGACAAAGTTCCGTGACGGGACGGTAGAATCCGTAGTACAATAAGGCATTCGCATGGACTGCGTATTTGTGTAATAACAGTGTATTCGTGTAAGAACTGCGCCGGACTCGCGCCGGTCAGCGGTGTTCGTTTGTCGTGGGTTCGAGTCCGCGGAAGAATGCGAGTTCCGTAAATTCATCGCGGAGCAACTGGATGCTCGCACCAATCATGTAAAGACTACCCGTTATCAGGAGCGGGGCTTCATTTAGTTTATCTGAATCGCTAGCGGCCCGCACCTCATCAAGGTATTCGCGGGAAAGTTCGCCCTCGCTTGCAACAGGCAGGCCAAGCGCCTGCATTTCGCCACGCAGGTCAGCAAGTTCACGGAAGCGCGGGTACGGCGTCTTTGTAATATGCCAGCAGGCAACGTGAGGCGCCATAAGCTTGAGCATCTCCCCCACATCCTTATCCTTGAGGGCGCCAAACAGGCAGTGAAACTTTTTCCCCGGGTAATACGTGCGCAAGGCTTCCACCAGGCGGCGAACCGCGTGCGAGTTGTGGGCCCCGTCCAATATGACGCGGGTCCTGCCGTCCGGGCCTGCAAGCAATTGCATGCGGCCAGCCCACGAGCGGGTCGCGAGAGTCTTGAGCGCGAGGGCGTCGCTGTATGTAAACTGCGCACCTTTTATAGCCTGCGCAGAATCCGATATAAACTGCGCGCCGTTTATCATCTGAGCAGCGTTTATTGCGCCAGCAAGATGCGCGCCGTTTAACGCAGGCGTTGCCTTTATAAACTGCGCGGCGTCTATAAACTGCGCGGCGGCCGCCAGCGATAAACTCGCATTCTCGACGTAATGGCGCCCGAGATTCGGGAGCACGATGTCGCCACGAATTTCGGGCACAACGCACTTGCACCCGAGAGCAGCCGCATATCCGCGCGCTTCTTCGAGCAGGGCACCAGAAATTCCGCCAACGATAAACGTCTTCCCGCGTGCGACTTCGCGCGTGTCGCCACGGCCTTCGCCCGGCACGCCCAGCACCCCCATCTTCTCGCGGAGAATCGCCGATTCCGTAGGCCCCAAGACCTCGGTGTGCTCGAGCCCGATGCTCGTCACGACCGCAATCTCGCCACCCGCAACAGCGGTGCTATCGAGCCGGCCGCCCATACCCGCCTCAAGAACAGCGACATCAATCTTCTGCTCCGCATAGTAGAGGAAGGCGACCAGCGTCAGGACTTCAAAAAACGTGGGTTCAACCGGAGATGCACCCGCGGCCACGCGCCCCGCCGACACGGAATCTGCGGCGGCCTTCACCTGCAACAGCAGGCGGTCCAAATCTTCTGCCGGAATGGGAACGTCGTCAATCCGGATACGCTCCCGCAGGCTTACCAGGTGCGGGCTCACGTACAGGCCCGTCTTGAGCCCGTGCGCCTGCAATACGCCCGCGAGGTAATAACTGGTGGAGCCCTTCCCGTTCGTGCCGACCACGTGAATCGACCTGAACTTTTTTTCGGGATTGCCGAGAGCGTCGCATAGCGCACGCGTCGATTCGAGCCCAGGAACCATCCCGAACATCAGGCGCGATTCCAGATATTCCATGCCTGCAGATTGCATGCGCCAAATATAGTTATTGGTTGTTAGTTATTAGTTGTTGGTCATTAGTTCTTAGTCATTAGTTTTAAATTTGGCGGCGTAGCCGCGATTAAAAAAAGCCAACGACCATTGACCGATGACTAGTGACCTCTTTTATATTGATTGCAGGCAATAATAATCTATATTCAAGATATCACACTACGGTTTTTATTATGAAATTATTAGGCCCTATCCTGGTTCTGGCGGCGCTTTCGTCTATTGTATTTGCGCGCGTAGACCCGACTGCCGCACCCCGGCATTACAACTACCGCGACGCAAGCAAGCAGATGAGGCGCGTCTATTACGGCGAACTGCAGGAGACTCTCTACTGCGGCTGCAAATACGACGACAAGAAGAACGTCGACTTCAGCAGTTGCGACTTCAAGCCGCGCGAAAACCCGAACCGCAAAAGCTACAAGCGAGCCGAGCGCATTGAGTGGGAACACATGGTAACCGCGCACAACATGGGGCACTTTCTGCCCTGCTGGAAAGACGGCGGACGCAAGAACTGCAGCGCAAACGACACGACGTTCAAGCTGATGGAGGGCGACATGCACAACCTCTACCCCGCCATCGGCGAGGTGAACGGAGACCGCAACAACTTCATGTACAGCCAGTGGACCAACAATCCCGAGCCCATGTACGGCGGCTGCAAGACCATCGTAGATTTCAAGGAAAAGAAGGCGCAGCCTCGCGAAGAGGCCCGCGGAATCATCGCCCGCGCAAGCTTCTACATGGAAAAGACCTACGGCGTAAAACTATCGAAGCAAGACCGCAAACTCTTCGAAGCCTGGGACAAGATGTACCCCGTCACCGAAAAGGAATGCGAACGCGACCGCCGCATCTTCAAGGTACAAGGCGACCACAACCCCTTCGTATACGAAAAATGCCCGCACTAGCGCGGGCAACGCAATAAAAGATCCCCGCCTTCGCGGGGATGACATCGGGTAAAACTACATCCAGCCACGGTCGGACGTACCAGAAATACCGCGAATCTTGAGATCGAAGTCATCCTTGTTCGTGGCGGCATTCATTGCCGTCTCGAGCGAAATCTGCTCCGTCCTGTAGAGTTCAAGCAAGGCCTGGTCGAACGTCTGGCTATGATACTGCATGTGGCCTTCGGCAATGGCGTGTTCCACCAGCGAAAGTTTGTCCTTGTCGCGGATGTATTCCTTGATGGCAGCTGTATTCACAAGTACCTCGGCGGCGGGCACGCGGCCCTTGCCATCGGCAGTCGGCAACAAGCGCAGCGAAATAATACCCGCAAGCACTTCAGAAAGGAGAATACGGATTTCGTCGTGCTGGTGCGGCGGGTACATCGAAAGCACACGCTGAATCGTTTCGGTCGCATTCGTCGTATGGATGGTCGCAAACACCATGTGGCCCGTATCGGCCGCAGTCAGCGCAATCTGCATCGTCTCGAGGTCACGGACTTCGCCCACCAGCAGCACGTCCGGGTCCTGACGGAGGGCGGCGCGCAGGGCATTCGCGTACGAAAGCGTATCCACGCCAATCTCGCGCTGCGAAATGATGGACTTGTTGTCGCGGTAAAGGTATTCAATCGGGTCTTCGACGGTAATGATGTTCACCGCTTCCGTCTGGTTGATGTAATCCAGCATGGAAGCAAGCGTCGTCGACTTACCCGAACCCGTCGTACCCGTCACAAGCACAAGGCCACGGCGAGTAAGCGCAAGGTCACGGATAACTTCGGGCAGGTGAAGTTCCTCGAATGCAGGAATCTTCGCCTTGATATGACGAATCACCATGGCAATCGTGCCGCGCTGGCGGAAAACGTTCACACGGAAACGGCCCATGTCGCGGGCGCCCACGGCAAAGTCGCATTCCTTGTTAGTCTCGAAACGGTTTTTCTGGTCGCGATTCATGATATCGTCCATGAAGGAATCCATCATGCCGGCATCCACACGCGTTTCGAACAACTTTGTCAGTGCACCGTTAATACGGTAAATCGGAGGAACGCCCGTACGGATGTGCAAGTCAGAAGCCTTGTTCTCGACCATCGCACGGAGCAACTGCTCGATTCTCAAATCAGCCATTCTGTTCGCCTCCGAACTTGGAATCGTAGGCCTTCTGGACTTCGGCCAGGCGGTTGGCTATAGCCTCGTTTTCGGGGTCTTTTTCGGCAAGTTCCTTATAAATTTCAAGCGCCCTGTCATAGTGACCCTGTTCAAAATAAATCTCGCCAAGCGTCGGCGTTTTCATGCCATCGTCCAAATCCGAAGACTGCTTATCAAGCGGAGCCGTCGGGTCTGCAACGAGGCCCGCAGAAACTTCATCATCGGAATCTCCCGACATAAGGAAGTCTACACCCTTGTTGCTCGGGAGGTCGGCCTTCTCGTCGAGGGAATCATCGTCGGTATTGAATAGCTGCTTGAACGCACCGGAGAATTCCGATTCAAGACTGCTTTCGATACCAGCATTGCCTTGCGTTGCTGATACTTCGGGCTGTTCTTCCGCAGCAGCGGGTTCTGCAGTAGCATCTGCAGCAGGCGCTTCTGCAGGCTTCAGGTCCGCTTCATCAAGCGCATCGTCTTCGCCAAACAGGCTGCTGAACGACTTGTCCAAATCGGATTCGAGAGCTGCATCGGCAAGAGGGGCTTCCTCGAGCGCGGCGCCCGTATCTTCTTGGGTCGCTTCCGGAGCGGCAGCGGCTTCCGGCTTCGATTCTTCCACAGGCAGGTCGTCATCTTCGGCAAACAGAGACGAGAATGCGGAATCCATTTCCTTGTCGAGCTCCGCCCTATCGGAATCAGATTTGGCAGCATCTTCGACAGGCTCAGTTGTCTCAGTTACGTTGTCCGAAACTTCCGGTTCGGCACTCGCGGTTTCGGCAGGCTTTTCTTCCGGGAGTTCGTCGTCATCGGCGAACAGCGCATCGAAGGCCTTGTCCACACTGAAGCCGACATCAGCAGATTCATCTGCAGGCTTTTCCTGTGCGGGTTCTTCAGCGGGCAGTTCAAGGTCTGCGGCCTCTTCTGCCGGAGTTTCCTCCGCGGGCATTTCAAGTGCGGGATCTTCTGCTGGAATATCCAGCGCAGGTTCTTCAGCAGGGGCTTCTTCAACAGCAGGTTCTGCCGGAGTTTCCTCGGCAGGCATTTCAAGAGCGGGCTCTTCGGCGGGCAGTTCTAATGCAGGCTCTTCCGCAGGAGTTTCTTCTTCGGCAGGCAGTTCGAGACTTGCATCATCCGCAGGCTTTGCATCCGGGCTCCAGTTCGCGATATCGAAGGTATCGAGCGATTCTGCAGGCTTGTCATCAGCGGGTTTCTCTTCCGACGGCATTTCCAATTCGTCGGTCAGAGCGCTTGTAGAATCATTGAGCGAGGGCAGTTCCAGGTCCGCATCTTCGGTTAGTGCGCTTGTCGAACTATCAGCCGGGAGTTCAAGGTCGGCGGAAACATCGGATTCACCAGCAGGCTGTGCCGGCGGCAATTCCTCGGGCAGCTCGTCTTCACCGAAGATATCGGCAAAAGCGCTGTCCAGGCTCTGCGGCTTGTCCGCTTCCTTCGCGGGTTCAGGTTCGGGCTCTTCGAGCTTAAGGTCATCTTCTTCTGTACCCAGGCCCATATCGGCCGCGGCAGACTTCTCGAACATACCACCAGAGAACGATTCTTCCTCAGGCTTCTGTTCTTCGGCAGGTTCTGCCTTCGGGGCTGCAGTATTGCTCGGCAGTTCCTCGGGCAGTTCGTCTTCACCAAAGATATCGCCAAACGCATCGTCAATGCTCTGCGGCTTATCTTCAACGGCTTCATCGCCAAACACGTTCTTCGCAGAATCCTCGGGAGCGGCAGGTTCGTCGTCGAGGCTCGTGGGCAGGTCCATCTGGGCAAAAGGCGAAGCGGGCTTCGATTCAGTTGTTTCGCCAAACGAATCCATGTCGTCTTCTTCACCGAACAGGTCGGCAAACGCAGAACCCACGTCGTTGCCCGAAATCTCTTCGGCTTCCGGGATGTCCTGGTCCAGTGTAATATCGGTCGCGGCATCGCCCAGCGCCGATTCAAGCGACTGCTGGAGAGAATCAATCGAGGATTCGTCCGCAAGGGAATCATCGTTACCGAGCGAACTCAGGGCCGCAAACGGATCTTCGTCATCAGAAGCAGAGAACGGGGACGCGCTGGCCTTCGGCTGTTCCGGTTCTTCGGCAGTTTCCGTCGCAGGAGACTCGATATCCATGTCGAGCGACTTGGAGAACAGGGAATCCTCTTCCTTCGCGGCAGGTTCTTCGCCTGCAGTTGCATCAGCAGAGGCCTCCACCGCCGGTTCGGCAGATTCGGCAGCGCCTTCCATCGTAAACTCGCCCATGTCGGGCATTGCAAATTCACTATCCGCGGCAGCCTCGCCCGCAGCGACAGCACCGGCAACGGCGGCAGCACCGACCGCCGCTTCAGGAACGGCTTCGTATTCTTCTTTCCAGAACGTATCGAGCGGGTCCATATCGTGAACACGGCGGTAGCAACGGTTACGTTCGTCTACGTTTTCAAGCTTTTCGTAAGCATCGCCCATGCGCTTCTGGGCCGAAAGGCAGAACGGCTCCTTCTGGAGAATCCGCTCGCATTCCTTGACGCATTCCTCGAAGTCACCCAACTGGAACAACAGCTTGCTGCGGACCAGCATACCGGGAATGTCGCCCGGGTAAAGCTGCAAGACGGCATCGACACGGGCAAGAGCGGTCGTTGAATCGCCCGCCTGGCTCTCGTAGTCGGCAAGCCATGCGAACGCCATGGACTTGACTTTTTTCTTGCCAACGGTCTTTTTCAGGGAATCCAGAGTAACAGCCATTTATCCCTCCAAGGGAAGCAAAATCGCTTCGTCTGCCAAAAGGACAGGTATGCCTTCGCGAACGATATAGGCACGGGAGCCTGCCTCGTTCACGAGAGCCTCGGTCAAAGTCTCAGAAATTTTCTCGCCCGCGGCATTCTTCAGGGTGCCCGCGGCACTGGCCTGATTGAGGGTTGCCAAAAGGGCATCGTCTGCCATACGGAGTTTACCCCGAGTCTCGGGGCAGCACAGAATATCCAAAAGTTTGTAATCGAACATAAAGCCTTTATAATCAACAACTTATAGTTGATATAAAAATAACTCTATTTTCGAGAAAAGGATAACCGGAGAGGGCTTTTAGTGCAGATATTTGAGGTCTACGAGGGCAAAATTGCCGTTTTTGCCGTTTCCGATGAGCAAATAGACCCTCAAGCCAAGCTTATCGAGCCAATTTATGTCAAAATCTTCGCGATAACCGGAGAAATTGGACACTACCAGGAGTTCGCGGCAGCCCGTGCGGTTGCAAATGCTTTCCATGTCAGAAAGAGGGCCGAGCAGGTGCTTGCGGTTCTCTTCGGAGAGCTTTTCGGGCTCCCCGCTCACGCAGCCGAGAATCTCGATGCCGGGGATGACGTTGTAGCTATCGAACCAGTTGTTCAGGGAATCTTCGCGACCGCCGAGCAAGATGGAGCGGTGACGCTTCTTGGCAAAGATGCGGTAGAAATAGTTTATCCAGAATGCGATACGGCGCCAGGCAAGGAGAGCGAGCGGGATAAAGAGGCTGGAGCAAACCACCAAGGTAATCCAATGAGATTCGTAAGGCAAATAAGTTGAAGCGTCATCGATAATTGGAGTTTGGGTAAAATAGCGGAACGCAGAATATCCGCCCACAGCAAACAGGTTCAGAGGCACAAGGTAGCGCAAGAATTTTTCGCCCTTGAGGCTGGATTCTGTGTATTCACCACGGAACATCAAGAACACAAGGTTTACAACAGCGACAATACCTACAAGCCACCAGTCTTCGAACTGTGCTAAATCCATAATGGGATGTTTTATAATCGTGTTAGTCCCAGCACACCCACTTTCAAGGCAACTATCTTGGAAGCATATATCCGACACGACGCTTTCATAGTTCAGGAACGTAAACGCCCACAAGGCAATCACGCCCAAATCGAGGAACATCTTCCAGAACTTCGGAATCAGGCGCGAGAACATGCCCACGAAGGCAGCAAACATGATACCGAACGACACGAGGAAATTCGGGACAAAGTAAAGGTCCTTGTGCTTCTTTACAAAGATGAGCATCGCCTTGTAGAAGTCCAGGTAGGAATCCCAGCGGCGGGTACGGCAGCTCTGGCCCTTGAAATGCAGAATATTTGTCGAAGGCGTGTAGTAGTTCTTGCAGCCAGCAACCTTCGCCCTGAAACACAGGTCCAAATCCTCACCGTACATGAAAAAGTCTTCGTCGAAACCGCCCAGCTTTTCGTACAAGTCGCGACGCATGCAGAAGAACGAGCCACTGATGGCATCGACCTCGGTCACTTCGTCCGGGTCGGCGTACGTCATGTTGTAGCTTGCAAGTGTCTTGTTCTTCGGGAAGAGAGCGGCAAGGCCAATCGTCTTCGAAACGGCAGAGACAATCGTCGGGAACGAACGGCGGCAAGCCCACTGGAGCGAGCCATCCTCGTTCAGAATGCGGCAGCCGACAGTACCCGATTCAGGGTGTTCTTCCATGAAGTCGAGCACCTTGGTAAAGGAATCGCGCGAGACGACCGTATCGGGATTGATAAAGAACAGGTACGGCTTGGTCGCACGCTTTTCGGCGAGGTTACAGCCCTTTCCAAAGCCAAGGTTTTCCTTGGAATCAATCCATTCCACTTCGGGGAAGAACTGCCTGATTTCGGGCAGAATCGGCTCGACCGAGCCATTATCAAGCACAATAACCTGCGCATCGATTCCCTCGCACGCGTCACGAACGGATTTCAGGCATGCGGGAATGAAATCGCAGGAATTATAGGCAACGATGATAATGGAACAGGAATACATAGACAAATGCGGAATGTGAAATGTGAGGTGTGGAATGTGAAGTGAGGAATGAAAAAATTACACATTCCACATTACACATTTTTTTATCATGCGAGCCCTAACCTCAGTTTAAGTACCAGGAAGAATGCTTCGGAGATGATTCCGCCGCTCATCTTGGAGGTTCCACGTGTGCGGTCGGTAAATACGATGGGGATTTCCTTCACGCGCATGCCCTTCTTCCAAATCTTGAATGTCGTCTCTATCTGGAAGCAGTATCCGTCACTCTTCATCTTGTCGAGGTTCAGCGCCTGCAGGGCCTCGCGGCGGAAGCACTTGAAACCGCCGGTGGCATCGCTCACCGGGAGGCGCGTCACCATGCGGGTATAGACGTTCGCACCGTAACTAAGAATCAGGCGGCGCAAATCCCAGTTCACCACGCTGATGCGATGATTCTGGTAACGGCTCCCGAGAACCAGGTCGGCATCCTCGGCCGCTTCCAAGAAGCGCACGAGGTCTGTCGGGGCATGGCTAAAGTCTGCATCCATCTCGAACACGCGTTCATAATCGCGTTCAAGCGCCCACTTGAAACCGGTCACGTAGGCAGAGCCGAGGCCCATCTTGCCCTTGCGGCGAATCAGGTGCACGCGCGGGTTAGCCTTCGTGAGTTCGTCGACCATGTCGCCGGTACCGTCGGGGCTGCCGTCATCTACGACAAGCACCTCGAGGCATGCGTTCTGCTCGAGAATCGCCGAAATGATGAGGAGGATGTTTTCCTTCTCGTTATACGTGGGAACAATAACCAGACTCTTCGGGAAATCCATAATCTATACAACTCCTAACGACAATCTACAAATCTTTGACTCCAAAATTTTCCGCCACAGGGTACGTTCTGCGCCGGTTGCCGTTCAGCATCTCGCCCAGAAGCCCGAGCGAAAAGAACTGCACGCTCATCACGAGCGAGAAACCGCCCGCAAGCAGGAGCGGACGCACGTGCATCGCACCCGTCTGGAGCCATTCGTAACCGAAATAGCCACAAACGCCAAGCCCGAGAAGCATAAAGACAAGGCCAATCAGGCCAAAGAAATGCAACGGCTTGTTCGAGAAACTGCGCATGAACATGAGCGAAACCAGGTCGAGGAACCCGGAAACGAGGCGCGAAATGCCGTACTTGGACACGCCATGAATGCGGGCGCGGTGCGCGACGGGCATCTCGGTAATGCGGAAGCCCTGCCACTTGGCCATCACGGGGATAAACCTGTGGTAATCGCCATAGAGTTCGATATAGCGCACCACGGAACTGCGATAAGCCTTGATGCCGCAGTTGAAATCGTGCAGGCGCTTGCCACAGACAATCGATACGGTCAGGTTGAACAGCTTGGAGGGGAGCGTCTTGTGCCAGGGATCGAGCCTACGCACCTTCCAGCCCGAAACCAGGTCGTAACCTTCCTCGAGAATCTTTATCATCTTGGGAATCTCGAGCGGGTCGTCCTGCAGGTCGCCATCGAGGGTCGCCACGTAGCGACCCGTCGCCTTCGAGAAACCGAAGGCGAGTGCGTCGGCCTTGCCGCAGTTGAACTGGAAGCGGAACCCCTTCAGGAAGGGGTATTCCTTCGAGAGTCCTTCGAGGACTTCCCACGTGTTGTCGCGGCTGCCGTCGTCGATGGCGATGACCTCATAGGTAAAACCCGTGGGTTCCATCGCGGCGACAATCTCTTTCATGAGTTCCGGAAGGTTTTCGCTTTCTTCCTTGACCGGAATGACCATGCTTAAATCCATCACGACCTCTACGCTAGTTGGCGGCGGCTACCACCGGATTGGAATCTGCGCTGGCGGAATCGGGCTGTGCCGTATCTGCGGCAGGCTCCTCGACCACCATCGGCTTTTCGGGGCTATTCTTGATCTGTTCCTTGCTCATCATCAGGCGGGCACGGCCACCTTCATCGTATTCGGGCACGTTCTTGAGTCCGAGTTCAAGGACATCCATCGCCTTCTGCTTTTCGCCCACGATATCGTAGACAAACGCAGCGGCCCAGTAGCAGCGCCATTCGTCGCTAAACTGCTTCTGGCCGAGTTCCAGGTACTTGATTGCAGCATTGGTAAGGCTGTCCGCCTGCGCCTTCTTTTCGGCGGTAAACGGACGGCTCGCACGGAGCGCCGCAATCTTTTCGCGGGCATCGAACGAAATCTGCAGGTACAGGGAAACGTAGCTCGAAAGCAGGCGGTTCGTTTCGTCATTGATGTATGCCGTACCATCGCCGAGACCGCGGAACTTAAACACGGTATCGATGAGATCTGCAGCATACTTTGCGTCAAACGCGTTGCGCTTCGGTTCAAGGTCGCCCTTCACCAGGTTATAGACGAGGCCTTCCTGCACCATGTACTTCTCGAGGCCCATGAAGTTGGAGGTACCGACCGTCGTCGAAATCTCGATGGGCTTGTCCATGTTCTGGAGAGCAAGGTCAATCACGAGCTTGTGCTGCGTGAGCATCGTCGAGCTGCGGGTACGTGCGGCCCATTCGGTAAAGGCATCCCACACCTGGTAATGCACCTTGAACTGCAGGAGCTTCGCGGAATCGGCAGCAGAAAGCTGCTGGCCTTCCATCTGGTCGATGCGTTCCTTGAGTTTCGGCATCAGGCGCTGGGCGTTCTTGACCCAGGTAGAAGTCGCATGGTTCGGGTTGTTGTACGAACTGTTGTCGAGCACCATGTCGCTATCGATGGTCTTGTGCGTGTAGCTGAGTTTCAGGACCGGCTCGTTATCGAGCATCTGCTTGATATACCAGTCAGTATTGCCCAGCGAGAGGTTCACCACGCGCACGTCCTTACGGATACCCGCCACTTCCTGTGCAAACCACAGCGGGAAGGTATCGTTGTCGCCGTTCGTGAAGAGAATCGCGTTCGGGCGGCAGCTATTCAGCAAGTTGTAAGCGTAATCCCAAGGCACCCACAGGCCGGAACGGTCATGTTCCTTGTAGTTGGAGGCGCACGGGACTGCAAAGGAAACAAGCACGAGAATTGCGGCAAGAGGCATCGTAAACGCAGCCACGGAACTTGTCGCGCAGGTAAACACGAGAATGCCTGCACCCACGCCGAAAATTAGGCTCATGAAGATGAAGGCAGGCGTGTAGAAATAGTCACGTTCGCGCACTTCCATGTGGACTGGTTCCGGGAACGGGGCACGGAGCCCGCGCTGGGCAAACCCGCTCTCGATTTTCTTCCAGTTCACCCACGCCGGAGAATGCTCGTAAACGTCAATTTCCTTCTCGACCTTTGCAATGTCGCCCGCAGATGCACCGCGCTGGCGCATAGTTTCTACGCGCAGTTTGGCACGTTCGATATTCTGGCGGAGGTCAATCAAGTCGTTCGGATCGGGCACGGAGCCAATCTGTGCGCCCATGGAATTCAGGTCACCCACGTTACGGGTCATGACAGACACCCAGTAATCGTGCTCGCGGCCTTCCATGCGGGTACCGTCGGCAAAGTTGATGTAGAACAGGAGCCCCAGCGAGCAGAGCCCGTAAAGCACCGACGTAAATATGCCCAGATGCTTGTTGCGCCTGTAGATGAACACGCAGACAAGAACCAGAAGACCGTTAAAGATAAGGAATACGAAGAGTTGCTTGGGAATCTGGTCACCCATCATCGTCATCTGCGTCGGGAAATCATAGCCGAAGCGCTTCAGGGGCACGTTATCGCCCTTGTCGAAGGTGTAGACCCCGTTCGCATAGTTCACGCCACCCACCTTGTAGGGCAGGTACTGCGCCATCTGGTAACCACCGTAACTCATGTTCGGGAACGAGAGCACCTGGTGCGCCACCTGGGAACGGCGGTAGAACGCGCGGGTAAGCATGCTTTCGGAACCGTACTGCTTGCGCTCCACGAAGTTGTTGAACGCTTCCCAGTTCTGGCTCTTGAACAGGTTGCCGAGCTGCAGGTTGCCCTGCTCGTCACGGATGTTGATTTCGGGATTGTTCTCGTCGATAATCGGGTTCAATTCCGAACGGATAGGAATGTAGAGGTGCGTGCTGTAGCCAATCAGGGCAAAGAACGCAAATGCGAGGGAGAGTCGCACGGCATGGTTCACGTTCGCAGAGAACGGCTTTGCAAATGCAAGTATGGCAAGCAAGACAAGGCAAATAAAAGAAATCTCGATGAATGCCGAGACCATGTATATCACGGAGCAGAGGAGCGTTCCCGTAATCCAGATGGGCAGACGTTCCGGGATTTTCTTGGGCTGGGCAACGAGCAGGAGCACGAACACGGCTGGAACCGTAAGCATCGTGTAGAGGTGCGCGCCCACGCCGAGGAAGGCGATGTAGCAGATGAAAATCAGAATCTTGTCGCTGCCCTCTTCGTCGCGCTTCTTGTACCACACAAGTCCCAGGTACGAGATGAGCATCAAGATAAACATAGCGACGCCGTAGACTTCGGCTTCGACCGCATTGAACCAGAAGGTGTCGGAGAACGTGAGGAGGAAACCGGCCACGAGAGCGGCAGTACCGAGAACGATCGTGCGGACATTGCCGCTAATCTTGTCTGCAAGCCTATCAATGATAGTTTCACCATTCCGCGCAACGCTGGTCTTCACGGAATCGAGAACGGCGGCAAGGAGTTCCCAGGCAAAGAGGGCCGTCACATAGACCGTCGCCGCAGAACTGAACACCGAGATGTAGTTCACACGCTTCGCGATTTCTTCGACAAACGGGAGCAGCACGATGACCGCACGGGCGAAGAACACGAAGAAAGGCGTTCCAGGGGGGTGCGGGATGCCGAGGGTGTTAGCGCAGGCAACAAACTCGCCACAGTCCCAGAAGCTCACCGTGGGCGCCATGGTCAGCGCATACACGACAAGAGCGACAAGGCAGGAAATACCTGCAAATATGTGTTTCATCCATTTTTCCTTGAGCATGAACTATACTCCCTTATTCGCTTTAGATTTTTGAGTCGGCGTGGTTGCGACAATATTGTGTTTCTGCATGAACCCGGTAAGGAGTCCGTTCACAAAGGCACCCGAGCCATCCGTGCTGTACTTGGTCGCGATTTGCACCGCTTCGGAAATAGCCACCTTAATGGGGATATCGGGAACGTACAGGAGTTCGACCATCGCGATGCGCGACACAATGCGGTCGAGTTTCGCCATACGGTCAATTTCCCAGTGGGCCGATGCCGACTTGATATCCTCGTCGAGTTCATCCCTGTGTGCCTGCACCAGGTCGACAAGGTTCATTCCGTACTTTTTCTGTTCGTCGGCAAGAGGCTGGGATTCAAGAATACCCGGAAGCGCCTCCCCCGGAGTCTGGCCCGTAATTTCCATGGCATACAGGAGCTGCATGGCAAAAACGCGCGCGGGTCTGTAAGATATTTTCGGCATGATTAGATGACCTTGTAAAGGTTTGCCATTTCGACGGCGGTAGAGGCCCAGTTTGCACCGAGGTTACCCGCCTTGAGGCCAGCGCGGTTCATCGCCTGGTCAACGGTATCGGTCGTGAGGATTCCGAGAATCACGGGGAGCTTGCCTTCGGCAGCGATGCTTGCGACACCGCCGGTAGAAGCGTTCACCACCACGTCGTAGTGGCTGGTTTCGCCGCGGATTACGGCACCGATGGCCATCACTGCACTGTACTTCTTGGAATCGGCGAGCCTGCGGCAAACGCCCGGGAGTTCGAATGCGCCCGGAACGCGCACGACAGTCACGTCCTTGTCGGCAACACCCAGCAGTTCAAGCTGGCGGAGCGCCCCTTCCAGGAGCTTGTCGGTCACCACCTCGTTGAAGCGGGCGACCGCGATTGCAATCTTGAGGCCAGAGCCATTCAGGGAATTCTTGATTTCTTTAGCCATCTTATTTTTCCTCTTTCAAATTCTCTTCGGGCACCGCGCCATCGATATGCAGCTGGTGGCCCATCTTCTTCTGCTTGGTGAGCAGGTAGAACAGGTTTTCCTTGTTCGGCTTGATTTCTATGGGAACGCGCTCCACAATCTTGAGCCCGTAGGCGGTAATGCCCGAAATCTTGCTCGGGTTGTTGGTCAAGAGGCGCATTTCCTTCACGCCGAGGTCCGCAAGGATCTGCGCGCCCGTACCGTACTGGCGGAGGTCCGACTTGAACCCGAGGTGC
This sequence comes from Fibrobacter sp. UWR3, assembly GCF_900143055.1. NCBI lineage: Bacteria > Pseudomonadati > Fibrobacterota > Fibrobacteria > Fibrobacterales > Fibrobacteraceae > Fibrobacter > Fibrobacter sp. UWR3. The sequence goes on from NZ_FRCW01000006.1 coordinate 169,511, forward strand.
AGATTCGCCTCGACCGTGTCCATGCCCTTCTCCTGCAGTTCGTAGGCACGCAACTTGTTGCAGAGGCCAATACCCCTACCCTCCTGCCCGCGCATGTACAGGAACACGCCGCCGTGCTCGCCGATGAACTTCATGGCGGCGGCGAGCTGTTCGCCGCAATCGCAGCGGAGGCTACCGAAAATGTCGCCCGTAAGGCATTCGCTGTGCACGCGCACGTAAACCGGCTTGCTGAAGTCGGGGTTACCCGCGACCCACGCCACGTGTTCCACGCCGTCGGTCTTGCTCTTGTAGGCGTATGCGGTAAAGTCGCCGTACTTGGTACTCACATGCGGGGCGGCCACGCGCTGCACCAGCTTCTCGTTCTTGAGGCGGTAGTCGATGAGGTCGCGGATGGAGATAATCTTGAGGCCGAACTTCTTCGCCACTTCCTCGAGCTGCGGCATGCGGGCCATGGTGCCGTCCTCGTTCATGATTTCGATAAGGGCGGCGGCGGGCCTTAGTCCGGCAAGTTTTGCGAGGTCAACGGCTGCTTCGGTATGGCCTGCACGGCGAAGCACGCCTTCTTCCTGCGCGTAGAGGGGCGAAATATGCCCCGGACGGCCAAAATCGCTCGGCTTGGAAGCAGGGTCCGAAAGGGCAAGAATCGTCGCCGCACGGTCGTGGGCGGAAACACCCGTAGTGCAGCCTTCAATCTTGTCCACCATGATGGTGAACGGCGTACCCAGAATCGAGGTATTTTCCGCAGTCTGGCGGGTCAAATTCAGTTCATGGCAGCGCTGGATAGGCAGCGGGCAGCAGAGCACGCCACGGCCCTCGTGGAGCATGAAGTTCACCTTCTCGGGCGTAATCTTTTCGGCGGCGATGACGAAATCGCCCTCGTTCTCGCGGTCTTCGTCGTCGACCACAATCAAGAACTTGCCGTTCTTAAAATCTTCAATGGCCTCTTCAATCGTATTAAGCAAGGTCACGTTCCTTCAGATAATTTTCAATGTACTTGCCGAGCATGTCGACTTCCACGTTCACGATGGTCCCGGCAACCCAGTTACGCAGGTTCGTGCGGGCAAGGGTTTCCGGTATGATGCACACGCGGATGGAATCCTCGAACTTCTCGGCGACCGTAAGGCTGATGCCGTTCAGGGAGATGGAACCGCGGCGGATAATGTAGCGCTTGAGGTCCGCAGGCATCTTCAGGTCGACTTCCACGCCCGTTTCGCGCGGAACCACCTGGATGACCTCGGTAACGCAGTCCACATGGCCCATCACGAAGTGCCCGCCCATAAAGCTATCGGCACGGCACGGAAGTTCCAGATTGACCAGTTTACCGACTGCGGCCTGCTTGAAGGCGGTATTTTCGACAGTCTGGTGCATCAGGCAAAAAACCGCTTCATCATCGGTACAAGATTCAATGGAAAGGCACACACCGTCGTTAGCGACGCTATCGCCCAGTTTGCAATTCTTGAAAAATCCCGGCGACCTGAGGCGCATCGAAAGCGCATCGCCTCGAGACTCTATCGAGACGATTTCGCCGGTAGATTGAATAATTCCCGTAAACATACGGGGGAAAATGTAGAAAAAAGGCGAGAGCTGCGACAACGCAAGTATTGCGTTGGCATAGCCGAGCCGCCCTACATGCGTCCTGAAAGGACGCCATGTAGAAATTTAGTCCCTAGTCAATAGTCATTGGTTTCTAGAGTTTGCGGGTTTCTAGATGTTTATTAACGGGAACAAAGCCGCTTATTGATGGGTTAGCAGATGTTTATTGAAGGTATGGCGCGCGCGGGGCTTACTTTATCCGTCCAAAGCGGCTCTTAAGGCGTGCAAGGGAGTCCTCCTCGATGGCATCCTCGCTATCGTCGCCCTTGCGCTTGAACTTGAGGATTTCGAAGTCCTCGAGCATCGCGCAAGCCTGCAGGTAGAACTCCGGATATTCCGGGTCGTCCTGCTGCATACGTTCCATCTTCGAAAGGATTTCACGTGCATTTTTGAGTTCATGGTCCTTCATGAAGCGGGCCTTGAGGAAGGGACGGAACTTTTCGCGGAGGTCCTTGACGGAGAGGTCTATTTTTTCTCCGATTGAAGATGAATTGCGGGCATCAAGTGTTTTTGAATTGCAGGCATCAAGTGTTTTTGAATCGCAGGCATCAAGTGCGCCGGCGAGCACGTTGAGCCTTTCAAACAAAGTATTATTCCGGTCAGGGGAATAGAGAGTGACTATGTTCGTGATGGACTTGTTGCTTGCCATGAGTGCGGCAATGGAATCGCGTGCGTGGTCGCCTCCCTGGCGCATCGCAACCGAAAATTCCCGAAGGATGTCCCAGAACTTGACAAAGGATTCGGCCCCGAGAAGGGCGGATTCATACGTGGCTCGCACGAGTGCAAGGCGGACAACTTCATCTTCACTACGGGTAGTTGCGGCAAGGTTCCTGAAGTCGCGAATCTTTTTGCCGCGGGAATACTCGAGGCCCGAAAAGCGCACGCAACGGTTTGCATCTAGTTTATCCGCAGTGAGCGATTTCAACACCCACGACTTGAGCGCAGTCTGGAACCCGTCGGAATACAGGCCGCCCGTTTCGAGCATGTTCAGGCGATCGACAATGAGGGAGGAGGAAGCATCGGTCACTTCGGCTGGCTCAGTGACCTTGCCAGGTTGGTGAGCCTGCCGAACCACTACGCGCTTGCGGAACGCCTGCCAGAAGGCGGATTCTGCCGGAGTCATGAGCGCCGATTCGCACAAGCGCCATCCAAAGCGCATGTCACCAAGCGCAAAGTCAATACCGAAAGTTACGAGAACGGGGCGGACCGCGGCAAAAAGCCGGAAACTCCCCCACTCGGGATTGAGTTCGACGGCAAACTTTTCCGGGAAACCGGGCTTGAACACCTTCATGTGCAAGCGCAGGTGGTTTTCCTTTTCGGGCGTGACCGTCGGGATGTCGGCAACAGTTCCGCCGGTGCCATTGCGCAGTTCCTTCAGGTTCGCAAGCGTTTCGTACAGGAGCAACAACGGGGCCTTGTGCGGGTTCGCCTTGAGCTTGTCGCAGAAGGCGTCATCGATAAACGTGCGCTTGCCTTCCAGTAGCTTTTTTGCGGCCTTGGGCATCTCGCGGATGATAGATTCTGCCATCCATTCGCGCCACTGGTGGATCGAGAGAGCAAGCATCGCAGGCGTCACCTGCGGGAGCATGTCGTAAGGCAGGTCCAGCGTGATACCGTCGCAGTCGCGCATCGCATCAAAGACCATCTCGCCCACCACCATGCGGCTGGAACCATCCAGACCTTCGATGCGGAACTGTTCGAGGGAGCCGCCGAGAGAATTCGGAATTCTGATTTCAGATTTCGGAGTTTTCGTTAGTGGTATTTTCACACCGATTTTTTTCAATTCAATTCCGAATTCCGAATTCTGACCTCCGAACTCATTCTGCTCCAGCCAGAACTTCGCGTCAAATTTCAGGAACTGGTCCGTGTGTTCGCGGATGTAGTCCTTGAGCGTCTTGATGGAATTGACCTCGTGGGCAATGCGCGTGTAGTAATCCACCAAGGCATCTTCGCTCGGGGCCAGCCCGAATTGACGCTTGCGGGCTTCCAGCGCATGCAAGTCCTCGACCACACGCTCGTTGTGCGTCATGAACGCGAACGGGCGCGCCATCTGACCAAGCACAACGGCCTCGCGCCAGAAAATCTCGGCACATTCATTAGGGTTCACGCGGGCATAATCCACGCGGTGGCCGCGGCTAATCACGAGCCCGCGGAAGCTCACCTCTTCCACCGCTTCCACGAAGCCGCGTTCCTGGTTCCACGTAGGCGCATACCAGCGGCGCGTGCAGAAGGGTTCCGCCACCTGCATAATCCATTCGGGCTTGATTTCAGCAGCCTTGTTGAGGAAGATGCGGCTCGTCTCGCGCACCTCGGCGCTAAAAAGCCATTCCACGCTCTTGCCGTAAAGGTCACTGCCCGGGAACACGTGCGTCTCGCGCCCGCTCACCAGGCGGTAACAACCGTTTTCCAAGTCGCGCAGGGCAATGCCGCCCAGGAATCCCGAAAGGAGCGCAATGTGCAGGTTGTCGCGATGGAAGCTGTCCAGCGGGCACACGCGATTCTCGAATTTCACGTCGAGGATGCGCCCGAACTGTTCGTACAAATCAATCCATTCGCGGCAACGCAAAAAGTGCAGGCTGTTCTTGTCGCAGAACTTGCGCAGCTTATTCCAGGTCTTGCCATCCCATTCGGCGCAGAAGGCATTCCACATGCAGATGAACGTGAGGAAATCGCTCTTGTGGCCCGCGAACCTGCGGTGCAGCTGGCGGATGCGGGTGCGTTCGGGTTCCTCGCTCGGCACCACCCGCGGATCCTGGATGGAAAGCGCCGAGCAGACAATCAGCGCGGGCTGCAATACGCCGGCATCCCGCGCCCGCAGGAGCACCGCCGAGAGAGCCACGTCCATCGGGAGGCGCGTCATCTCGCGGCCGAGCTTGGTTACATGCCCGCTGGCGTTGTCGGCGGTAAGCGCACCGAGTTCAAAAAGCGTCTTGTACGCGCCGCGGAACGCCGAATGCGGTGGCGACTGCAGGAACGGGAAATTCTCGAGTTCCAGCCCGAGGCTGCGCAATTGCAACACAACATTCGCGAGATTACTCCGCCGGATTTCCGGCTCCGTAAACTCGTCCCGCTTCTCGAAATCCTCGGGAGAATAGAGGCGGATGCAAACGCCGGGCTTCACGCGCCCCGCACGCCCGGTACGTTGCCGCGCAGACGCTTTCGAGATGTCCTCGACAGGCAATCCCTGGATACGCGACTGCGCGTTGTACCGCGAAATGCGGGCCGTACCCGTATCCACCACGTAGGCGATTCCCGGAATCGTGAGCGAAGTTTCCGCGATATTCGTCGCGAGCACCACGCGGGTCTTTTCCGTATGCTTAAAAATGCGTCGCTGTTCATCGGGGCTCATGCGCCCATAAAGCGGGAGGATATCGAACGTCGCGGAGTCCAGTTCGTGCGCAAGTTCGCCCGCCAAATCCTGGATGTCACGTTCCGTCGGTAAAAAACAGAGCAGGTGGTCGCGGTGGCGCGTTTCCAAGTCAAGAATCGCATCGCGCGCCTCGTCGAGCAAGCCCGAATCGCCCTTGCCGCTGGTGTCGCGCCCCGTATTGTCATCCCCGCGAAGGCGGGGATCTCCATTCCCACCACCGAAATAATACTCCACATCAACGGGGAACGTTCGTCCCTCGGCTTCCATCACGCAGCTGTTGTCGTAAAATTCCTCGAAGAGCTTGGCATCGAGCGTCGCGGAGGCCACAATCAGTTTGAATTCCGTGCGTTCATGCAGAACCGTCTTGAAAATGCCGAGCAAAATGTCAATATTCAGCGAGCGTTCGTGCGCCTCGTCAATCACGATGGCCGAATACTGCCTAAAGAGCCTGTCGCGGCGGAATTCCTGCAACAAAATGCCGTCCGTCATCACCTTGATGGGGGCGTCACTCTGGCCCTGTTCCCAAAAGCGGATCTTCGTGGAGACAAGCGTTTCGTCCTTGAGTTCTTCGCGCAGGCGGTCCGCAATGGAAATCGCCGCTAGCCGGCGGGGTTCTGTCACACCGATTTTGAAACCTCTCTTGTCATCCCCGCCTTCGCGGGGATCTCTTTCTCGAACAGCATCATTAAGATTCTCGCCTTCGCGAGAATGACGAACTGCAGCATACCACTCTAGCAAAAACTTCGGCAACTGCGTGGATTTACCAGAGCCCGTATCCGCTTTGACAATCACTACCTGGTGTTTTTCGAGCAAATCGAAAAACTCTTCCCGATGTTCGACAACGGGAAGTTCCGGGTAGGTAATTTTCAAGTTCTCGTAAGACATTCTAGCTATGAGTTATCCATTCAAGCAGATTCTCGCCTCCGCGAGAATGACGAAAAAAGGACTACTCTATCATTACTCATTATCAAGGATCCAGATCCTTCGACTACGTGCTACGCACTCCGCTCAGGATGACACATTAGTGTCATTCCTTAATGTGTCCGCACTTGTCGCAGGTAAGCTTGTAGCTGTTGTCGGGGTCGACAACCATCACGCCGTCGCATCCCGGCACTTCGCACGGGAGTTCTCCCGGCATCACTTCGCGGTAAGTTTCCTTATCCATTTTACAATTCCTCACTAGATTCTTCGACTTCACGCCTGCGGCGTTTCGCTCAGAATGACACAACAAACCTACGCTTCAATTTCCTTCAGGTAACGAGCGAGGGCATCTTGCCACGTGGGGAGCGGTTTGAATCCGGCTTCCACGAGTTTACTCTTGTCCAAGCGGCTGTTGAACGGGCGCGCCGCCTTGCTGAGGCCGTATTCGGCTGTAGTCACCGGAACAACCTTCGTCGCAAGCCCAGCCTGCCTGTAGATTTCGCAGGTAAAGTCGTACCAGCTGATGAACCCGCCCTCGTTCGTGGCATGGTAATAGCCGTACTTTTCGGTCTCGTTCATGTCGATAAGCAGGCGCGAAAGGTCGAGCGTGTAGGTAGGCGTGCCAATTTGGTCGTTCACCACGCGCACGGTATCGTGGGTCTTACCCACGTTGAGCATCGTCTTGATGAAGTTCTTGCCATTGAGACCGAACACCCAGGCGATACGCACAATAAAGTACTTCTCCAAGGTTCCGCTCACGGCAAGTTCGCCCTCGAGCTTTGTCTGGCCGTAAACGTTCAGGGGCTTGTAATCCTTGCAGTCGGGCTTCCAAGGTTCCGTTCCCTGGCCATCAAACACGTAGTCCGTGCTGATGTAGGTCATCTTGCAGCCGAGTTTCTTGCAGACATTCGCGATGTTCTGCGTACCGCCAGCGTTCACCGCACGGACCTTCGCCACGTTCGCATCGTCCTCGGCCATGTCCACAGCCGTCCATGCGGCACAGTGAATCACCGCATCCGGGTTCACTTCCGAAATTGCCTTCTCGACAGCCGCAGCATCCGTAATGTCGAGCTGCACGTAAGGCATCGTCGTCACGGCAGAACCGTCGGCAACTCCGCTATAGGCCGGAGCCATGTCAGAGCCCACGCCCGTATGGCCACGCTTCGCAAGTTCATTCATCACGTCGTGGCCCAGCTGGCCACCCACACCTGTCACAAAGAATTTCATAGTAAAACCTCTAGGGAGAATATAGAAAATCTATCCCTAGCCAAGCACGAACTTCTCGATAACCTCGGTGATTCCCGAATGGTTGTTGTCGTTAACCGTCACGTAGTCGGCAACGTCTTTAGCCACCTGCGAGGCGTTCGCCATCGCGACACCGGTACCTGCCGCCTCTATCATCGGGCAATCGTTTTCTTCGTCGCCCACCGCAATCGTATCGGCAACCGGCACCTTGTAGAAGTCGGCCATAAAGCGTACCGCGGCTCCCTTGTTGCTTAGCATGTGCGAAAACTCGAGCATCTCGGGCTTGCTGAACACGTCGAAGAGCTTGCCCTCGGTGGTCTTGCGCATCTCGGTGCGGAAATCCACGAGGCCAGAATGTTCGAAGGGCGTAATGATGTTCACCTTGATGGGCGGTTTCACCACGACGTTCACAAACTCGCCGTAATAATCGCGGATATCCTTTACGACAACGTAATCCATCTTCATCAGGCGGCAATACGTCTTGAGCTGTTCCGTCTCGTATTCCGAAACAACAAGGTCGCCCGAGTAGGTGTGTGCGTGCATCCCGCGGGCGTGAGCGGCATCCATGATGGCCTTGACCTCGTCGACGGGAATGTACCGCGTGAGAATCGGTTTCTTTTCGCCGCAATCGTAAATGAGCCCGCCGTTGAAACTCACGAGGAAAAATCCAGGTTCCAGGAACCCGTACTGCTCCGCCAATTGCTTCACGCTCGTGAGCGGCCGGCCCGTAGTCATCACGAACTTGTGGCCCGCATCGATCATCGCGCGGATAGAGCGCATATCGGTTTCCGAGATGCGCTTGTCGTCGGTCAGGAGCGTACCGTCAAGGTCCGTGAACAGGATTTTCATCGCGGGCAAATATAGAATTAGTCCTTCACGCAACGGACGGAGAACCCGATATCTTTATAGTGAAAATACGGATGCACATACTCATAAGCATAGCCCAAGTAAATCGAGTACGCATTTTTTTCAGCATATTCTATAGAAGTCCAGAAGTGCAACTCCTTACCCTTTGCTTGAAATTTTCCAAATTCGTGGGAACGACTTCCTGCAGGAATAGCCGTGAAGCCGAATTCATCCGTTCCGTTGCCACTCTCATACCACCCGGACGTAGACTTGAGTTTTGTGCAGGCGGTCGATATACCCCCGACTGCAGCGGCCAATGTTTCCCATTCCGCTTTGCTCGGCAAGTGCCATCCCTCGGGGCATATACCACGCACAGGGTCAGTCGGCGAGCATGTCGAGCCATAACCACAACCCTTGCCGCTCGAACTCCAGGTGCCTACGCTGTCCATGGCAGCCGCCCAAGTATATAAGCGACCGTAATCGGAGCAATTCTTTGCAGCATTATCGTAGCACCAGCTAGTTGAATCAGAGCGGTTGAAGCCAAAGTCATAGGGAACGTCAGTGTACGCATAGTTGAGGTTCTCCGCCATCCATACCTGGTCACCAATTTTCACTATCCTGTAGGTCTGGCCGTCACGGTCATCCTTAATGCAGTTCTTGTCTGTTTCGACATTACACTGATTCTTTTTATCTTCAGAACCCGACGATTTCGCCGAGCTGCTGGACTTGACTGAAGAAGACGAATCTCCCGAAGGCTTCGTCGCGAAATCGCTGTCATCGTCGCTACAGGCGACAAAGAAAAACGCCAAGAAAAGTGCAAATGCAAAATGTATGGATCCTCGCCTTCGCGAGGATGACAACAGTCCAGGATGACACCATAAATTTGTCATATTTCCTCCTATTATATTTCAAAAATATAATAAAGAGGAATTTAGAGTCAAGAGCAATCAGAAAAACATATCTCCAAAGCGGACGATGACGCCGGCAAACACGACGCTCACCATGGTCATGAGCTTGATGAGGATGTTGAGCGAGGGACCCGCGGTATCCTTGAACGGGTCGCCCACGGTATCGCCCACCACGGCAGCCTTGTGCGTATCGGAGCCCTTGCCGCCGTAGTTGCCCTTCTCGACAAACTTCTTCGCGTTATCCCAGGCGCCACCCGAGTTGTTAAGCATGGTGGCAAGCGCAAACCCGCTCGCAAGCCCGCCGGCCAACAGCCCGAACACGCCCGCTACACCCATGAATAGGCCCACCAGCACGGGCACGATCACCGCAAGAATAGACGGCACGATCATCTCGTGCTGGGCACCCGTCGTCGAGATATCCACGCAGCGCGCGTAGTTCGGCTCGGCGGTGCCCTCCATGATTCCCGGAATCTCGCGGAACTGGCGGCGTACCTCCTCCACCATAGCACTTGCAGCACGCCCCACCGCCTTGATGGTGAGCGCACAGAACACGAACGTCATCATCGCGCCGATAAACAGTCCGCCGAGCAGCATGGGGTTCATCAGGTTCAGGTTGTATATCTGCATGAAGTCCGCGTAATTTACCTTGCTCGCGACCATACCGAGCAGGTCGCCGTTCTCGGCAATCGCACGCGTGCCGCCATCCAGGAACTTGACGCCAGCGACACCCGAAAGCGCATTCGCAAGGTCGCTCGCGCCGTTCGCAAACGCGACGGAACCTACCTTCCACACGCCCTCCGCAGAGGTCGCGAGGTGCCCGAGCCAAATCTTCACTTCTTCCACATACGAGGCGAGCAAAGCCATTGCGGTAAGGGCGGCAGAACCAATCGCGAATCCCTTGCCCGTCGCGGCGGTAGTGTTCCCGAGCATATCGAGTTCGTCGGTACGGGCGCGCACTTCGGGGTCGAGGCCCGCCATCTCGGCGTTGCCGCCCGCGTTGTCGGCAATCGGCCCGAAGGCATCGGTCGCAAGCGTAATGCCGAGCGTGCTGAGCATACCCACCGCGGCAAAGCCCACGCCGTAGAGGCCCATCGCCATGTTGTCAAAACCACCGGAGCAGCCAAACGAGAAGATGATACCCACCACAATCGTTACCACCGGGAGCCCCGTGGAGAACATGCCCACAGATATGCCGTCGATAATCGTGGTCGCAGCCCCGAGCTTCGCCTGGCCCGCAATGCCACGCGTGGGCTTGTACGCATCGGAGGTGTAGTACTCGGTAAACTGCCCGATCAGGATTCCCGCGGCAAGGCCCGAAAGCACGGAGCCGAATATGCCCATCGAGATGAAGTCGAGTTTCACGAGCACGAGGAGCGCCACGAGGATAAGCACCGAGGAGCCGAGCGTACCCGTAAGGAGCGAACGCAACAGCGACTTCGTGTCGGCGGTTTCCTTCGTGCGCACCGCAAAAATCCCCACGAGGGAAAGGACAATCCCGATTGCCGCCACCACCATCGGGGCGATTACGAGCTTCATACCGCCCATCGGGAGGGCCGCCCCGAGGGCAGCCGTCGAGAGTATGGACCCGCAGTAAGATTCGTAGAGGTCGGCGCCCATCCCGGCGACATCCCCCACGTTGTCACCGACGTTATCCGCAATGGTCGCCGGGTTGCGCGGGTCATCCTCGGGGATGCCCGCCTCGACCTTGCCCACAAGGTCGGCGCCGACATCGGCCGCCTTCGTGTAAATGCCTCCACCCACGCGGGCGAACAGCGCCTGCAGGGAAGCGCCCATCCCGAAGGTGAGCATGGTTGTGGTGATTTCCACCATCTTCGCATGCGCCCATTCTGCGTTATTCACCATATCGGCGCTCCAGGCCCCGAGCGAGAGCTTTGTGGCCACATCGGCGCCGAAATTCCACACGTTGTTGTCGTAGATGTAGTTGAGCGCAAAGAACCAGGCCGAAATATCGAGCAGGCCGAAACCCACCACCACGAGCCCCATCACAGCACCGCTCCGGAAGGCGATGACAAGCCCGCGGTTCAGGCTGCTGATGGCGCCATTCGCCGTACGGGAACTCGCGTATGTCGCGGTCTTCATGCCCAAAAAGCCACAAAGCCCGCTGAAGAAGCCGCCCGTAAGGAAGGCCACCGGCACGAACGGGTTCTGGATGCCCATGACGGCAAGCACCACGAATACCACGAAAAGCACGGCAAATACGATGGAGACCGTCTTGTATTGCCGCCGCAGGTAGGCGAATGCACCCACGCGCACGAAATGCGCAATCGCCTTCATCTTGCGGGTGCCGTCGGGTTGCCGCTTCATGAAGCGGTAGAAGAATAACGCCATGGCGAGCGCAATCAACGCTGCAACCGGAACCAAATACCAATAGCATGGAATAGTAAGCATAGAGACCTCTTTTTTACTAGACCTGGCCGGCATCCGACGACCTTATAAAGAAATCTATACCCAAAAGAGCCGAAAAGGACTATTTTTTTTAAATTTTCCCTCCATGTTGGAAAGCCTCAACCTCCATTTCGCGTTCTACGACTGGCTGCTCGTGTTCATGGTGACCGCATTGGGCGTTTTCAGCGCCTACACCAAGGACCCGCAACTCAAGGCCGTAGCCGCCACCATCCCCATCCCCTGCGGGTTCGCCTACATAGCCGTCGGGCTCCCGATGGGGGCCGCAAACGCCATTTCGGGGTTTATGTGCTTTCTCTACGTGCATATCGTGCGAATCCTCCACTACAAGGTCAAAATCCCGATTATTCCCTCCATCGCGCTCGGACTCGCCTTCTTTGTCGCCCTCGGCACCTTCCTCATGCCTATCGTCCCCGATACCGAGGCCATGTTCCTCGGGGTATGCGCATTTGATTTCATCGTAGGAGTAATCTTCTTTCAAAAGCAGAAGTACAAGTCCGGCGTACGCTACAAGACCCCGCTCCCCGTGTACATCAAGGCCCCAGCCATCGCGGGTGTCGTCTCGGGCCTCATGGTCATCAAGCACCTCATGGGCGGTTTTTGCACGAGTTTTCCGATGATGAACTCCATCGTGAGCTACGAGAGCCGCTACTCCTTGGGCGACCAGTGCAGGCAGCTCCCGCTGTTCCTCATCGCGGGCCCCATCATGTTTATCGAGATGCGCTACCTCGAAATATACCTCCACCTGAACCACTGGATAGTGCTCCTGTGCGGGTACGCCCTGTTCGCGTGCATCTACTGGCCGCTGAACCAGGAACTCAAGCGCCGCAACGAGCGCGCCGACGCATCGTATTCGGGCGAAAAGAAGTGAAAATTGCCACAAAAGGGCGTTTTAGGGCACCTTTTGCCAAATTTTTACTTGTAAATCGGGGTAGAATAAATTAGATATAGAATTATGAAAAAATTAGCAGTTCTCCCCATTTCCCTGTTTGCTGCACTCGCCCTCACCGCCTGCGGTGACGACAGTTCCAGCGGTCCCGACAACACGCCCCCGAGTTCCGGCATCGAGCAGCCGGGTTCATCCGACGGTACCGACCCCACGTCCTCTGCAGGGCCGGAGGGAACTCTCCCCGGCACGTCTTCCGACGGCATTGAACTTTCTTCCTCCAGCATCGCACCGGTCGACCCGGGCACGACATCTAGCGGAAGCACCACGCCGACGGTAGAATTCACGACCGAAGCGGTCGCGCTTCCGGACATGGGCTGCGTCACCGAACCCGTAACCTTCGGTTCGGGCGTAAAGGTCACCTGCAACGGTGAATTTGCGGGCAACATCCTCGACGACAGCGACACCTCCCCGTTCGACCCGAACGCGGCCGCCTACACGAGCTTCGTCAGCATCAAGAAGGTGTTTGCCGCGCTACAGCCCACCGACAAGGCAGTGTTCATCCTGCGCCACGCCCACCGCACGGCCAGCACCGACGTGGACGGAGTCCTTACCGGACTCGGTTACGAACAGGCTATTTCTGTCGGCAAGCAGATTGCAAGCACCGAAGACGTGAAATACTGGCATTCCGAAATCCCGCGCACGCAGCAGACCTGCATGGCAATAGCCCAGGGTCGCGGGCAGACAACATTCTCGCACATGGCCCTCAAGGACCTGAACGGAGGCTGGTTCGAGAAGGATCACGCAAAGATTGAGGAATACAACGCGACTGTTTCAAGCAGCTACGACGTCGTTTCTCGCTGGGCGTACAACGAATACCCTGACCCGACCGTAAACTACGACGAAGGATTCTACGACCTCATGGAACGCGGCACCCAGTTCATGAACGAGATCATCATCGCCCAGGTCGCCGCACAGAGCCGCATCAGTGTCGTGGTCTCGCACGACCAGATGCTCTACCCGCTCACGATTTTCGCAACGAGCAGGCTCCTGGAAATGAAGCACCACGAAGACAAGAGCTGGCTCAACTTCCTCGCGGGCGTCGCCGTGATTATCCACGCCGACGGTTCCGTCAAGTACGTGCCGGTCATGGGGCTTGACGAAGGTACGGTGCAGTCGTAGGCCATTCCGGGCATGGACAGCCTGAACCTCAAGATAATCGCACGCATCAAGAGCGACTTTCCCGAAAAATTCGGGATACCCAGGCAGAGCGGGCTTGCACCCGCCCTGCATTCTGTTATACGGTTCGAACCCGAATTCAGGAACACGGACGCGCTCCGCGGGCTGGAGGGATTTAGCCACCTGTGGCTCCTCTGGATTTTTTCGGAGAACATGCGCGAAACCTGGAAGCCGACAGTGCGCCCGCCGCGCCTCGGCGGGAATACGCGACTCGGGGTGTTCGCCACCCGCAGTAGCTTCAGGCCGAACCCGATTGCGATGAGTTGCGTAAAAATCGAAGAAATCCGCCTTGAGGGAAACGACGGTCCCGAGATTGTCGTGAGCGGCGCCGACCTGATGGACGGAACCCCCATCGTAGACATCAAGCCCTACCTGCCCTACGCGGACTCTGTCCCGAATGCGGCGGGCGGCTTTGCAGAAAGCAGGCGCTACGACAACCTGCAGGTAGAAATCGCACCGGAGATTCTCGGGCACATTCCCGGAGACAAGCGGGATGCGCTCATCCAGGTTCTGGAACAGGACCCGCGGCCCCACTACCACGACGACCCCGAACGCATCTATGGGATTGCGTTCGCCGGAATGAACGTGAAATTCAAGGTAGCAGGCAAAGTGCTGACCGTAACCGGAATCGACAAATAAAAAGCCCCGAGGCTTGCGCCCCGGGACCTACTCGAACACTACCCTATCACTCCATTCCAAGCCAAACCCAAGGTTGCCTCCTAACCGGTTTTTCCTTGTTTGCGATTAGAGTTCGCGTTCCAGTATTCTAATTACTTTATCTGAACCTTCTGCACGGAGCGTTCGGAACCGACCTGCACGGAGAGCATGTAGCTGCCCTGCGGGAGCCTTGCGGTATCGAACCCGAGCGAACCGCCTGCAAAGCTGTCACTGAAGTCGAGGACGGCCTTGCCCTGCATGCTGAACACCTTAGCGACAATCGGACTCTTTTCCATCGCGACCGGGATTGTTACCTTGCCCGCATTCACGACAGCCTTGCCGATAAAGCGCGACTGGGCCTGCGGCACATCGATTGCCGTAGGATCGATCGTACCGATATAAGAAGAGGAGTACGACGGCCAGCCGTGATGGCGGCTAGAGCTGGACGATTCCACTACAGCCTCGCTCGAGGAACTCTCAACGACAGCTTCACTACTGCTTGATTCGGCTGCAGTCCCGACAGGCTTGACCTTGTCGCCCAGCACCTCGATCATCTTTTCGGCATAGCGCTTGCCGAAGTCGCGGTATTCCTGTGCGGTAAAGTGCACGTTCTGACCATCGCCCAGAGCCTGGTTGAAACCTTCGGAAGAGACTACGTAGAAGTTCTTGGACTGCTGCGGGAGCTTCGCGATGTTTTGGTTCGCACCGGCACTGCTACCGCTGCGCAAGACCTCACCCGCGAGGAACGGGATATCGTTACCGAGCCCCAGATCCTTGACGATGTTGTCGTAGACGCCTTTGACCTTGGAGGGCCACTGGCCGTCTCCGGCATCCGTTTCGCCCTGGTGGAAAATGATACCCTTGATAACGCCTTCTTCCTGGGCCTTCTTGGCCATCTCGATCAAGCGTCCGTAGGGGTTTCCTCCATATTCGTTAATGCGCTGGGTCATCCAGCTCTGCTGACTCTGGGCGTAGCTTGCGTATTGATCCTTGTCGAATAGCTTGATGCTGCATCCGGCGACAGCCACCACGATGACCCCCACCTTGATCTGGGGGTCCGTCTTTTCGACCATGGTACGACCAAAATAGTCCGTGGGGCCGAGTTTTGCACCCTGACAGTGCGCAAGCGGAGGCACGGCAGTAGACCATTTGCCCTTGGTCTTGCCCGAGCAGGAACCGTTATTGGCGGCCCAGAGAACCTGGAAACGTTCGTCGACAGTCTTATCCTGCTGCCCGACATCGCCCTGACCTTCCATGTTGGACTGGCCAAACGCGAGATAGATGTGGAAGTTCGGGTCCGGAGCAGCGTATACAGCCGTAGCGGCGCACGCTGCGAGCGCCAAAGTCTTAAGATTCATTTTTTTACTCCATAAACAACATAGGCCCATAACCCAAGCCTACAGGAGTTAAAATAAATACAAATCGGGGCCACTTGACGCCAAAACAGCAAATTCCGTTGTATAAAAGAGCAACACTAGTCCCATTTTGCCCCAAAATTTATATATATTCCTAAAAAACATTCCCGGAGGAATACTATGAAGAAAATTTTCCTGACAGCCATCGCCGCAGCGAGCCTCTGCTTCCTTTCTGCCTGTAGCGATGACGAAAGCGAACCGACCCTTGAAGAACTCTGCGCCGCAGGCCTGAACGAGGACTGCCTCGTAGGCACCTGGAACCTGAACGGCATCGAAACCATGGACGGCTCCCAGGTATGGCACAATTACGGGACAGCACCGAGCACGCTCGTCATTACCGACGACGGCAAGTTTGAATTCACGTTCACCACGAGCAACGTTTCTGAAATGGCATCAAGCGGATGTGGCGGAACCAAGACCTACGGCAGTTGGGAAATCCTCGGCGCAAGCCTCAAGATCAAAATCGGGCGTTCCGATTGCCTGATTACGGGACAATCCTACACGCTTACACCGACCCTCAGCGTAACCAACCTCAACTTGAACAAGGTTGTGTTCCACGAGAACGACATGACGGACGCACTCACGAAGGCGAACTCTACCGAGAACTTCGTCCGCGTGATGCAGTAATAAGGAAACTGATATTACCAGGAGAGTCCCGCTTGCGGCGGGACTTTTCGTTTATGGCTGGTTCCAGCGCTGCTCCTCGTACTCGTGGAGGAACTGAATCGCAGACTGCAGGCGTGCCTGCATCTTTCGGGATACGCGCGAATCCTCTTCGCCCGCAGGCATCTCGCTTTCGCAGCGGGCAAGGAACGCCCCGACAGTCTCGCCGGGATGGCGAACAAGCCCGATTCTTGCAAGCGACTTTTCCGCAGCCTCGAGCCCTTTAACCCAGTGCTGTACGGACTGCGCGTAACCCGCATTCGACTTGCGGCGACGGAGCACCCGCACGAACCTGAACGAAATGACCGCAAGTACGATGCATCCAAGAACAACATAGAGGGCTGCCATCGAAAGAATATTCTGCACGGCATCCTGCCAGGAATTCAGGGCAAGTCTCCATTCCCCATCGCGCAACACGTGGAAAACGCGGGCCGTCCGCGCCCGGACCCATTCAAACTTCATGTCAAGCCAGGAGGGGCGTTCCATCTTTACTACAAAAAGCGGCGGCGTCGGGTCGAAGGGAATCCACCTACCGTCGAACAGTTCTACCCATGCGTGCGAAGAATTGCGGCGGAACAGTGCGTAAGGGCGTCCCGGCTCGACTTCCGGGCGGGCAAAACCCGTCACGTAACGTGCAGGGATACCCGCACGACGCAGCAGCAATACAGACAACGTTGCATAATACTCGCAATAGCCCGAGCGGGTCGCCCAGAAGACTCTAAGCGGGTCGGAATGCGGGGCAATTTTGCCTTCGGCGACGGCCCTAGATTCGTCGACCTTCAAGGAATACGCAAAATGGTTCAGGAAATAGGAACGGATAGCGTCGGAATAGGCTACCGACTTCAAAAGACCCGGATACTCGGCAAGCGTATCGAGCCCCATTTCCATCGCAACCGTATCAAGGAAGCCTGCGAGGGGAGCAAAGACCTGCAGGTAGGCGCTATCGGGCACATCTCCATAACCGCTATGTGTGGAATTAGGGTCGGCGGAATCCGTCGGCATATAGTAGAACCAGTCTCCCCGCCGGGTTTCGCCCTGCTTGAATATGTTCGGCCTGAAATATTCCACGGAATCCGCATTCTTCGCGGCAACAGCAACGGCATGGTAAGGGGCGAAAATAAACCCGAAATTGTCGAGCGAGGATTGCACCCACACCGGGCGTGTGCTATCGGCAGACGACACGGAATCGCGGGTTTCGAACACGGCGTAATCCACCTTGTAGCGCGAAGCGTAGAGCATGCGGTCGTGGTGTGCCGGAAGTTTCCAGATGCCACCCACGTATTTTTCGTACACGGCTGCGCGCATATACTTCGGAGCGAGAGTATCCCACACGCGCAATACGACCTCGCGGTTGTACTTGCCCGCAAAGTTGGATTCGAACGACCCGAGCTTTACCACAGGGTCAAAACCCATCAGGTGGCGCTTGGCGTAGTAGTCCGCCATCCTTTCGGCACGGTTATGCCCGTGCGACTGCCAGTATTTTAGCCCCCCGAAAGATATTGCCGAGAGCCCCAGGAACAATAGCAAGAACAGCGCGTGCTTCCACCACTTGACTCCAGGACGTGCATAGGCATGCAGCAGGAGCAACAACGCAAAGACATTAAGCAGGACTCCATAGCGCGACGCCTGAAAACAACTGAGCAGCAAGACGGCAACACCGTTGAACAGCACGAAAACATCGTAACCGCCATTCCCGAGACTGCGTTTCTGCAAATACGCGAGCGAAAGCAGGTAGTAAGCGGGGATGAACACGAGCCACGGAGACATCCCGTATTCCATCTCGGGGCTAAGCACCCACCAGATGGCAAAGGGAACAATTAACCCGTAGGCGACAGACTTGCGGTAAACAGGAACGCGCAACGCATCGTAGCGAAAAAGGAGAACGATAAAAGCTGCGACAAAGATAATGCCAAGCCAGGGCAAGTCGGAAGATAAGCCCAGGTTCAGCGAAGCTGCGCAAAGGAGGATTGTCTTCGCCTTTTCGCGGAGGGAGAACCTTCTCATAGGGAGACCTCCCCCGCATCCAGGTTTTCTGCGGGAACCAACAAGGTGTCGTCGCGCGGTTCGGCCGGCTTGTCGCAAACCACGACCTGCTTGCTCACAAGCGGGTCGGCAGCCGCAAAGAGCCCCACGCGGAGCACGGGCCCCATCGGGCGCGCGGCGGGCGACCAGAGTTCCGGCTCGCGGGCATTTTTTTCGCGTGCATTTTTTTCGCGCGCATGTTTATCGCGAGCATCTCCACGCGAATAGATTTCCGCGCGGGGTATGCGCGCAAGCGTTTCGAGCAGCGCGCTTTCCGCGTGCGTGCCCGCAATCGAAATTTCATCGTCGCAAACAAAGAGACGCCCGAGAATCCCCCGGTCAACAAGCCACAGCCCTATTCCCGCAGCAAGCCTGATCATCGGTTCCAGCAGGGACTTTTCGCGCAGGTTCCGCGCCCGCGTATCGATTACAAGCACCACGCCCGCGCCGCGTTCGCCCTCGAACTCCTTGGTGAACGGTCGCCCGTAACGGGCGAACGCCCTGTAGTACAGGTCGCGCAGGGAATCGCCCTCGCGGTATTCGCGCACGCCCGCAAAATCGAGCCCGCGCATAAAGTTGCTCATCAGGAGCGGCACGAAGGCAAGCCCGCTCTGGCCCGCCGTCAAAAACGGGAAGGCAACAAGCTTCTTCGGGCGCGGGTAAACAAGCAGTTCCGCCTCGCCCACCCTGAACGGAAAGCAGAGCATGCCCTTGATTTCGGGAACGGTGAGCGAAACCTTCGGGATGCGGTAGGCCCCCCAGAACCTGGTGCGGATGCAGGCCCGCAGTTCGCCCGTCTCGCCTGCGGCAAGCCCGCGGATTTCCGGAGAGTTTTCGCCAGCGAGCGACGGGTCCATGCGGGAGCACGACGCCCACACGCAATCTATTGCGGTTCCGGCCTGGAGGTGCACGGAGACGTAGGCGTTTTCGCCCTCGGTGGCGTGCTCGATGCGGGAAATTGTACCCGAGACCTTTGTCTTTTTCGCCGTGAGGAAGAGCGACGGGACCAGCGAGAGGAAGAAGAGGAAAACGAAACCCGAGAACACCCAGGCGGCCCAGAAGCCGGCGAATGCACCCGCGAAAATCGAGAAGAGGAACAGGGCGGCGCAGGCGCGGCCCGGGTACGTGAAATACTCCCCCCACACGTAGTAGAGGCGCATCAGGAGTCCCGCACGCTTGGGCGCACGGGGTATCGCACCCAGGAACCAGCTCAAGAATCGGCGCATAGTTCCCCGCGGTTCTATTTCGGGATTTTCACTTCACGCACGATGGCTTCAAGAATCCGGTGACTCGCCCCCTCGCCCGCATCCTTCGGGAACACGCGGTGTTCCATGACCGGGTAGAAAACCTTCTGGATGTCGTCGGGGTTCACGAAGTCGCGACCCGCGACATAGGCCGAAGCCCGCGCCATCTTCACCAGGTTGAGGCCTGCGCGGGGGCTTGCGGCAAGCCTCACTCCCGCATCACTGCGGGTCGCCTGCACAAGCTGTACCGCATAGCGTTCGAGCGCCTCGTCGATATGCACCTTGCGCACATTCTCGCGAGCCACAAGAATCTCCTGCACGTTCGTAACCGGTTCCAGGCGCGAAAGCGGCGTGCCTTCGCGGTGCCCGTGCAGTATCTGCATTTCGGTCTCGAGAGTCGGGTACCCGATGGAGAGCCGCACCATGAAGCGGTCCATCTGCGCCTCGGGCAGCGGGAAAACCCCGTGGAACTCCACCGGGTTTTCCGTCGCAAGCACAAAGAAGAGTTCGGGCAGCCTGTGGGTCTCACCCTCCAAACTCACCTGGCGTTCTTCCATCGCTTCCAAGAGCGCACTCTGCGTGCGGGGGGATGCGCGGTTAATCTCGTCGGCCAACAGCACCTGCGTGAACACGGGACCCTTGCGGATTTCAAAATCTCCGGTATTCGCCCTGTACACGGCGCCCCCCGTAACGTCGGCCGGCAGCAGGTCGGGCGTGAACTGGATGCGGGCAAAGTCCGCCCCTATGGCCACGGCGAGCGCCTTCGCAAGCGTCGTCTTGCCCGTACCGGGAACATCCTCGATAAGCACGTGACCGTCGGCTAGGAGCGCCATCACGAGCATTTCAACACTTTCGTGCTTGCCAAGCAGCACGGAATCGAGGGCTTCCAACAAGCGCTTCACCATAACTTACCTGCCTATCTAACTTGAACTTTCCAAAAAATCCGGGCCTACACGCCCTGGCTCTCGCGATACTCGCCACCGAACGCCATCCCGCTCAGCGAAAGGATGGGCGGGAACTGGATGCGTTTTGCCACGGCAATGCCGCGGAATCGCCTGTGCCAAGCACGCATGTCTTCGAGCGCATCGGCCTTCGTCTTGAAAAGCTTCTTGAAGTACTTCGGGTCCGCCCCGATTTCCCTGCAGAGAGTTCCCTTCTCGAGCAGTTTCTCCGTATCCTCGAGACCATGGTTCTGGTCCACCCAGTAGGCGAACAGCCTGTCGTGATACGGATACTTGATCGGGTCGCCCTTGCCCTCGTCCACGTTCATCGCCTCGCTGAGTTCAGCACTCGCCGGGATATCGATGGAGGCCTTCGGGATAATTTCTTTCTTGCGGTTGATGTAGCGGGCCAGTTCGTACACCTGCGTCTTCCACAGGTCACCGAGCGCGCACATCACGCCGCAACTGTCGCCGTAAAGCGTGCAGTAGCCGGCAGTGGCCTCGCTCTTGTTGCCGTTGCAGGTGACACCGGCGCCAAGCACGGAGGCAACGGTCAAGAGCACCGATGCCGAACGCGTACGCGCCTGCAGGTTCTCATAGTTGAGGCCTTCCACCTTGATCTTCTTGTCGCTACGGACAAACTCGCACTTGTCAAGGCTATCGCAGACCGCATTCAGCATGTCTGAAATCGGGGCCACCATGTAGGGCGTTTTCAGGTTCTTCGCGAGGTCGCGGGCCGCATTCTTCGTCGTGTCGGAATTGAAGCGGGTCGGCATGTTCACGAGGTACACGTTCTCGGGCCCAATCGCTTCCGCATAAAGGACAGCAGAGACCGCGCTATCGATACCGCCGCTTGCACCGATGACCATGCGCGCGATATGGAACCGTGCCAGGTTTTCGCGAATCATATACACGAGCGCATCGTGAATCTGGGCAATCCTTTCGGCAGGCTTCGCGGACTTCGGCGCGGGCTTGCCGTTCAGCGGCAAAGCCTTCACCTTGCCGTTCCTGATTTCGACGAGCGCCTCGCCCGCCTTGAACTGCTCCATGCGGAAAGCGACCTTGCCGTTCGCGTCGTAGACGCGACTTGCGCCGTCGAGTGCGTAGATGTTCTTGCCAGAATTTTCGGTCCCCACCGCGTTCACGTAGATTACGGGCTTCCTGTTGTCCTTCGCGAACACACCGCAGACGGCATCCACCTCGCTTTCCTTTTCCAGCGTAAACTGCTGCAGGCCGGAATACACCTCGAAATCATGCTCCCAGCCGTCCATATTGCCGTTCACGTAGTGGTTGTACATGCACACGTCGAACTCCTCGCTGCAACCCACCAGAATTTCGATACCCTTCGAGAGTTTCTGCAAGGCATTTTCCGCATCGCAGCAAGCCTTCTGGAACGACCATTCCGTATTCCTCGAGCCGAGTCCCTCGTAATTCCCGGAAACGGCACAATCCGGGAACACTACCATTTCCGCACCCGCCTTCTTGGCGCGCGCGACAGCGGCCTTCATCGTCTTGAAATTTTCTTCCGGCTTTCCCGGAACCACGTTCATCTGCGCTATATAAACCTTCATGGCTAGCCTCTTGTATATTCAATCCAAATATAAAAAACGCTGCCAGCACAAGACCGGCAACGTCATAATCACTCGATGGCGCTCTGCCTCTTCACTATTCGTACTCCGGAGCAGTCCAGTCCTCGGGAATCGAGGGATCGTCGGGATCCGAATTGCCGTAGTTGAAGAACGAGCCGGCCTTCCATTTCGAGACGGAGCCCATCACGGCCGGAGTGCACTTGCCTCCCAGGCAGCCGGTCACCTTCATCAGCAGCTGGTTGCCGTAGACATCCCACGTTCCCTGCTTGAGCGCCTTGTTCTCGTTGCCCTTGAAGGCCTTCACCTCGAAGGTGCGGTCGGTGCGCAAGTCAAGAGACCAGGCGAGGCCGCCTTCGTCAGATTCCCATTCGCCCTCGAGATCGGCCGCAGGCACTTCGTTATACTTCAATTCGCTCAACGTGCACGAAAGTTCTTCCGCTGATATAGTCAACGTCTTATAATCCGAACTTACGGAAGCCGACACCAGCGCATATACGGCACTGCTATAGAATAGCGGGCGCATCAGGAGCTTGCCGCGGTGGATGTCGTAATAGCCGGCAGACCAGGATACAAGAGAATCGTTCGTTTTTTCGGCATTGCGGACAACATCGGTAGCCACATAGCGACCCTTATAGAAACTATAACCCGTAAAGGTATTCTCGCCGGTCTTGCAAAAGAGTTCCTTCGATGCAAGGCTGTCGCCGTTCCAGACAACCGAGGAATTCTTCTTGACGGAAGTCTCGCCAACATCCTTGTATTCCCCGCCATCCAGGGAATACTGCAGCTGGTCATCCTCGTTCACGATAAATCTCATGGAGTGGTCGGAATCCTTCTCCACCAGCTTTTCCATGGACTTAATCGCATCGTAATCTATCTTGATAGAAGTAATGGCACCCTGGCTAAAATTGAGCACGCCATCCTTGAAATCGGACGGGGCGGCAAGCCATGCCGTATCAGGAATCCAGAGAGAGAACAGGCCGTGCTTCTCGCCCGTCGCAAGGTAGATGTCGCGCCCGAACAGGCCCTTGAGGGTCATGTTCTTCTCGAGGTCGTCGAGGGTGGCCGCGCGTGCACCCTTGGGAATATCCTTCGAGACAGACGAAGAAGACTCGTCTTCAGTGACCGACGAAGATGATTCGGTCTTTTCGCCCGGGGAAGAAAGAATATCGTCTTCGGTATCGGACGGAGAACTGTCGCCACAGGCGAACAACGCTAACGACGCGGCGGCAACACCCGCCAACAGGAAAGAATGCTTCATATCATATCCTCTTTTACAGGGAATATACTTTCTTTTAGGGCAAAAATGCAAAAAAAAGCAAAAAAACAGGGCTAGAGAGCCTTTTCCGGGTTATAATCGAGGTCTTTTCGCGCGTTTTCGATGTCAGGAACTGCATCGTAGAGGAATCCGGCCAGCGCCTGCTCGGCAGAAACGCGCCGCCCGCCAATCCAGTTCCGGAGTACCGCAAGCCTTTTCGCAATCCACCAGGGCAGCGGAACCATCAGGTGGCGTTTTCCCGCGGTACGCAAGATGCGCGCCGCCATCCCGGCCATCGTCATGACCTCCGGACCCGCAAGCGCATACGTATTCCCGATAGCCTCGGGAGCAAGGCCCGCGGCAGCGATTCCCTTCACGAGGTCGACACTCCGGACGGGCTTCTTGCGCGCCGTACCGCCCCCCGGGAGCGGGTAGACCGGGAACCTGCAGACAAAGTCCGCATACATCCTGAATTCCACGCCCCCGCCGTCACCAATCACGAGGGTCGGCCGCACGATGGTCCAGTCGAGCCCGGATTCCCTTACCACAGATTCCCCCGCAAGCTTGCTTGCCCCGTAGGGAGTGAGCACCGGGTAGGTGACCGAAATGCTGGAGACATAAAGCAGGCGATGCACGCCCGAATCCTGGCAGGCAGAGACCACGTTGCGCGTTCCGCCCGCATTGATGCGCTCGAACGCGGATGCATCCCTCGAAAGGAGAATTGCCGCCAGGTGGAAAACGCAGTCCACGCCATCGAACGCGGGCCGGATGGAGGCGTAGTCGGCGACATCGCCATAAACAACTTCTACGCCTTCCGGGAGCAAATCCACGCCGGTATCGCCCGGGAGAGTCAGGACGCGCACACACACTCCGCGTGCCTGAAGTTCCCGGCAGAGCGCCTTCCCTACGACGCCTGCACCTCCCGTTACAAGTACCTTCATCAGGTTTCCAGCATGTAACGGAGGTCCTGTACCCTTCGCGCCAACGCGGCGTCGGATTCCATCATGGATACAAGGGACCTTATGGCGGCGATTACCGTGGAATAATCGCGATTAAAAATCTTCCCCACTTCGATTTCGGTTTCGCTTGTGAGTTCGCGGCAGAGGAACATGGCCACCTTGCGCGGGATGGAGGCTCCCCTGTCCTGGCGCTTCGACGTGAGCACCACCATGTCGACATTGAACGAAGCGGCGACCGTTTCGCTGATGTTCTTCAGCGTGAGTGTCGCACCGTCATTCTGCGGGGACACAAGCAACTGCTTCACGCAATACAGGCTCAGTTCCACGCCGTTCAGGCTGTGCATCGCATCGAGCCAGTTCAGCGTCCCTTCGATAAGGCGGAAGTTCGCACGCGGCGGGATGGAGAGGAACCTGCAGATTTCTTCGCGGTCGTCGCTTGCGAACGGCAAACGTTCCGACTTCTGGCGGATGACTCCCATACGCGTGTTCAGGTCGGGCTGGTCGACGCCCACCGCCACGCAGTTCTCGAGATGGTTCAGCAGGGCGGAGGTCAGCTCGGCCACGTCGGAATCGTTCGACGGGCGCGCACCTTCGGCAAGTCGCTTGAACGATGCAGGCTTGCGGTCGCTCGAGAGCAGCACCAGCTTGCCCTCGTTACGCATCTTGTTTATCGTCTTCGCGAGGAATTCCTGGCAGTAGACGCTCTTCTTGAGCAGCTGGATATCGTCGATGACGAGCACGTCGCATTTCGAATAAAGTTGCTGGAACCTTTCGGCCAGTTTGTCGCGGAGTTCCCAGTTCTTCGCCTTCGCCGCCTCGAACACCGAAACCGTATCGCGCAGAAAATCGTACGCCTGGCGATAGACGACACGGAACTCGGGCCTATCCTGCACGAGCTTCGCCGCCACCGCCTGCAAGAGGTGGGTCTTGCCGAGGCCCGATGCACCGAAAACCAGCAGCGGGTTCATTCCCTTGTCGCCCGGGTTCTCGGCCGCGGCGAGGCATGCCTTGTATGCCGTAGAATTGCACGAGCCCACGACAAAGTTATCGAACGTATAGCGCGCATACATCGGGGAACCGAGTGCACGGTTCTTGCGCGGGCGCGCAGGTGCCGCCGGACGCTTTACCGCAGGCTTTGCCGGCGTAAACTTCATCTCGGGAACAGGTGCGGACACAGCACGGAGGATCACGCGGTAATCGACAAACGCGCTACCCATGACGCTTGCAAACGCCTTGCGCAAAAGGGAACCATAGTGGCTATTTAGCCAGGTTTCACGGAACTTGTCAGGAACAGACAGGCAGACGATTCCTTCTTCCATACCTTCGTAACTCACGGTATCGAGTATGGCCATGCCGAAATCGTTGCACTGGGAACGCACGTAGTCGAGCACGGACTGCCAGGGCGACGCTGATAAATTCAATAAGGTAACAGTATTTTCCACAATAAACCAGTAAAAACGAGAGAGGCAACTATTGGGTTGGGTCAAAAAAAATAGATAACGGCCCCTGCCGAAAAGTTCCTCTTTCGTAAGGTTTTTATAAGCCCCCCGAAAAAAGCCCAAAAACGGCATTTTGCCCCCAAAAAAAATTTATTACCGCTTCAATCCCCATTTTTGGGGTGTTTAATCACGCAGGAATCAAACTATCATCCCTACCCAAAGCACAACATATCAACAGAAAAATTTTGAACTATCCCTTGACAAAGAAAATAATGAACAAATTAGCACTATTTTGCCAAAAATCGCCATTTTTTGTCAAATTTCGGCAATTTTAAAGGTACAAAATTTCGTAACTCGTTGATATTGTTGTCGTTATGTGAGTTTAAAATATTATTTTTTGCAGAAAACAATATAGAAGTCATCCACATGGCAGGCGTCCCATTCCGGGGATTCCCGGAGAACGCCCAGAAGTGCGCCCCAGCGGGCATAAAAACGCAGCGGAAACACGGCCCGGTCGACCCCCAGCGAGTCCGCGTCGCGCAGGAACGTTTCGGGCTCGCGGGCATAACTCAGGTAGCGCGCGAAAAACTCGGCAGATTTCAGGATAAACCGACCATCCATATATATGGAGTCGCGCGGATTCACGAAGGCCAGGTAACCGCCCGCACGGTCATCGTTGAAAAGGCGGCCACTATGCGGGTGTTGCGCCATCCAGGCGGCCGCATTCACGGGCACGCGCTGGTAGGCGACCATGTGTTTATCGTACGAAGTGAGCGACTTAGCCCAGAAGCCGAGCAGAATTGCAAGGATTACGATAGAAACTATTTGAGAGATCTTGGGACTAAAAGAATGTGGAATGTGGGATGTGGAATGTGAAATGCTTGGGGCGGGATGATGGATAAAGGCGGAAAGGAATACGGGGAAAAAGAGTACGAAGTTCCTTTCGGCAACAAGCGCAAGTACCGCAGTCACAAACAACGTTGTCCAAAGCACAAGCTTTTCGCGGCTACGGACTAGCCTCATGACGGCATATACCGCCCCGAAAGCAGCGAGCACGACCATCAAGGCACTTGCAAGCACGTTTTCGCGGGCAAGGAGGAGCGTTAGCGGGCTACGGTTCTCGGCGATTTCGCTCGCAAAGATTGCGGCAGAAGGAGTGAGGCCGAGCAGGCGGTCGAGAAGCCCGAACGGGTAGAGGAAAAGCCGCAGGCCGTCTTCGTGCAAGAAGGGCATCACGAACAGGAGCGCGACAAATGCGGCGGGCACAGCAACCGAGGCAACTTTCCGTGCGGGCAAGCGCGCAGGCCGGTTCCTGTACAACACATGTGCAAGGCACAGGAGCGCAAAGAGCGGGCCCAATATGTACAGCCCTTGGAACCTGCACCAGAGCCACTGCAATACGAGCAAGGCGATTGCGACAAGGCATGTCCTTGCGCATTCCGCGGCACGTCTATCGCCAGGTATCGCCTTTTCGCCCGCAACAAGCCGGGCAAGCTGCCACGGCACCGCGTTCCAGTAAACCCCAAGGAACAGCAGCGTAAATACGACCGGGCGCATTTCCATCTGGTACCGGAATACAAATAGCAACACTGCCGAGGCTGTAACCGCGAGCGGGTTACCGAATACGCGGGCATTCCTTCCCCGCCGCCCGACCGCGGGCACCAGGAACAGCGCAAAAACGCCACCCCACAGCAAAGCCTTGAAGGCGACAAGCAGCGGGGCACCTCCGGCGCAGTACACGGCATAAACCACCTGCTGAAAGTATTCGTGCACGTTCACCACAGGGCCACGCACCGGCGTCCACGCGGTTACCCACTCCCGCGCGCACGCCATGTGCCACCAGATATCGGTATCGGTCAGCGGGAAAACGGCAAACAGTACCGCAAGCAGGAGCAAAAGAATCATTCAAGCGTTCCCAGGAGAGAATCCAGGCGTGCAGTCAGCTGGCTAGCCCCCTTCTTGCAAAGATGGTCCATGTTGAACGCCATATCGGGGCCGTAGTCATGGTTCCCCATCTTGTGCTCATCCATAAGGATAAAGTTGGGGTACTCTTCCTGGTACGCGGCCAGGGCATCCACAATGTTCTGCGCCTCCGCGTGGGTCAAGCCGTACCTTCCGTACGCTTCCGTCGACCTGTATTCCGGATTCTGCGGGAACACGATTCCTATTACAGTCACGTTCTTCTCCCGTGCGCTCCTGATTATCTCCACCAGACGCAGCATGTTGGCGTTCAGCAAGGCAGGGTTCAGCGAGCACCAGTTCACATCGTAATCGGTAGTAGGTTCCGCCCAGTCCTCGCATTCGACAACATGATACCCGCGAGTCGGCATATACTGCTTGTTGTAAGGTTCCGGAGCATTTTCCGTCATCTCGAGCAACCCTTCCGGGTACCCGTCACTCCAGTAATCGTGATTCTCGTCGTACACGTATCCGGGGTAGTTCCTGTATTCCTTATAGAAGAAGTTGTCGTAGTCGTTGTCGTACGTCTTGAACCACATATCAATATCGAGCGAAATCACCAGGTACTTCACCTTCTTCATGTGGAGCAACACGTAGTTTTCGAACAGGTAGTCCGAAACGAAAAGCGAGTTCGGCACGTTGGAAAGGTTCACCGCGAAGGCATTCTTTATCTGGCCGGGATCGAGACCGGCCTGCGGGCGCGAGGAACCGAGAATCACGAGGTCAGCCGAGTCACGGAACTTCCAGAGGTTTTCCATTGCGACGCGTATGCTCGCTGCCGCGGCAGAGCCCTGCGCCACGTAATACACGCCCGCACTGTCCGGAGAAAGGCCCGCATCTTCATCAATCACGCTGGTAGACTTCACCCACACGCACGGGTGCCAGATTTCTTCGCCCTTCAATATCTCGGTAACTTTTCCGCTGGAAAGGTCGACCAGCGCGACCTTCTCGTGCGCACCATTGGTATTCACGAGCGTCGCCACGAGCAGGTTCGGCGTCGAGGAGGTTCGCCCAATGGCCCATTCCGTATGGTCGAACGAATAGCCCGAAGGAGCGGCCACACTCGCGACAAGTGCACCCGTGCTGTCCATCACCAGCAGGCGTTCGTGGACCGCATACGACTCACCAACAAATTCGCGGCCTGTCGCCGATGCAAAATCGAGGAACGCCGTACGTTTCGAACCGTCCTTCGAGAGGCTCGCATTGCACGTCTGCTCGCCATTGTACCACACCGTATCGCGGGCGTCGGTGTATGTGTTTGCACCCGCCTTCGCAATGCGCGCACGCAGGAGCCTTGCACCCGTAACAGCAAGCCGGCCGTCATCGCTTATGCCTCCATGATACGCGCCGTCAAAAAGTTTTTGCGGTTCGCCGAACTTGCCTCCCGAAAACTTCACCTGCCAGGTAGACTTCGCACGGAACGCAGTTTCATCCTTGTTGTTGCCCGCATCGCTCACGTACACGATTACCGTATCGCCGTTCTCGAGAACGCGCCAGCGCGGAATTGCTGCCGATTCCACATCGAGCTTCACAAGCCCCGTTCCCGAATCGTCGAGGTCGCGCACGTACAAAGCGGACTTTCCGGAAACACCCTCAAGGACCGTGCAGAATGCAACACGCATGCCATCGGGCGATATGTCGGGGTGGTAAACCTGCATGGTGTCCGCGATTTCGTGAACCAGGTAACCCGCGACAGAATAGTCGATATACGCGAGATTCCCCGTAACGTCGTTACGGAAAGCAAACTTCGTCTTGAAAGTTCTCGTAAGCGAGCGCACCGTATTCGCCATCACGAGCGACGAAAAGCCGCCACCTACCGTAGGTTTCTCCGTCCCTTCAAACCACGTGGCAGCCGGGATATTCCCGAAGGCGAGCCTGAACCCGACATAGTTCGTCCTCGAAGCGGATGTAGTCGTATAGACATCCCCGCGCGTGACAAGCCCGACCGTCGAGGGTTCCTGCCTGTACGAGCCACCCTTCAGCACCCGCTCCCCCAAGGGGCCGCCATCGGTAGCCCCCACATAGTTTACCACCAGCGTGTCCTTGAAATTTCCCAGCCAGTCGTTCACCCATTCCATCGCGTTCCCCGCCATATCGCAGAGGCCCGCAGCACTTTCGGGGAGGGAGCAGACGGCGTGAAGGGTATTGCCCGCATTGCGCGACGTCCATGCATTTTCGGTATTCCATCCAATCCCTGCAGCATACACCCATTCCGCTTCCGTCGGAAGCCTGAACGCATCAACCGTCGGGTCGAACTTCAGGTCAGACAATCCCGAACAGCCTTCCTCTCCAAAAGATGCAACCGCATAGGTATAGGCGGTATCGTAGCCTTGCCGTTTCGACATCTCGTTCGCGAACAGGACTGCATCGAAATAGCTCACATTCACTACCGGCAACGAGTCGCTTTCGCAATCCGGCAGATTAGCATAGGCGTCATAGTCCTTCAATACACTCCTGAAATCCCCGCAGGTCACCTCGTTCTTGCTGATATAGAACCTGTAATCGAGCACCACGTCCATCGAAGGCTTCTCGTTTGTTTTGGCCTTCTCGTCATCGGAACCGAGAGTCACCATCTTGTCCTTATCCGCGAAAACGACAAATTCCATCGAGCCGAACTTCTTTGTATCCGCAGAATCATCCGACACGGAATCCGCATTGGAACACGCCACCAGAGAAAGCAGGCTCGGCAAAACCAAACACAGCATCCACAACACAAGCAACTTATTTCTTTTCAACCGTTACTCCTTCCCCAACGTCTTTAGCAGTGAATCCAGGCGATGCGTCATCTGAACTGCGCCATCAAAGGCAAGATGGTCCGTATTGAGCGCCATACCGTCGGTGTAGTCATGCGCCCCCATCCTGTTTTCGTCCATCACGTAAAAATTCGGGTATTCCCCTGCAACCGCACGCACGGAATCCAGCAGAGCACGGGCTTCGCCCCGCAACAGGCCATAGCGCCCGAACGAACCCGTTTCACTATACCGGGGGTTCTGCGGGAAAACGATTCCCACCACGGCAACGCCCTTCTCGCTTGCGGCTGCAACAAACGAGCGCAGGCGCTCCATTTGCCACCCGACAATTCCGGGCATCGAGGAGAGCCAGGCGGAATCGATTTCTACAAGAGGTTCTCCCCAGGAGGCCGCACTGTTGTAGTGATAGCCGCGGCTCGCATAGAATACATTCCTGTTTTCCTCGCTTGCAGGGTACGACTCGTTCACGAAATCCACGAGCGATTCCGGCACGCCGGATTTCCAGAAGTCGTGATTCCTGTCGTAGGCGTAGCCGGGAGCCCCGGAAACGAGTTCATCCGTATATTCGTCCGCAATCTGCCACAGGTCAAAGTCCAGCGAGAACACGACCGCCTTCAAATTCCTCGCGTGATTGAGCGCGTAGTTGCGCGCCACGTAGAACGAGGCGTCCATCGAGTTCATCGGGTGGCCCATGTTGAGCGCAAACCCCGCAGTAAGCGAATCCGGAATCAGCCCGTCCTCGACACGCGAACTGCCCACAAAGATGTATTCGAGCCTCTCCACGTTGTTCCAGAAGAGTTCCATCTTCACGCGGAGCGCCTCGTGCGAGGCGTCGAGCCCCGGCACAAGATATGCGCCCGCGCTGTCCGGGTCCAGGAGAGCATCTTCAGAAGGAGAAACCCCTTGTTTCGCCCACAAGGCGGGGTGCCAGAGTTCATCGCCCTCGGCTAGTTCCACGATGGAAGAATCCGCGAGATTCACGACCGCAATCTTTTTGTGCGCACCGTCATTGTTTGCAAGTGTTGCAACGGCAAGCGCGACATTCCCGCTACCCGCCCATTCGCTATGGTCAAACGAATAGCCCGAAGGGGCGGCAACAGACTGCACCAGGTTGCCGGTAGAATCAAGCACCAGCATACGCTCGTGCACCCCGTAATCCTCGCCCACAAATTCACGCCCCGTCTTGCTTGCGAAATCCAGGAATAACGTGCGCTTGCTGCTATCCTTGGCAAGCGATGCATTGCAGGCCTGCTCGCCATTGTACCACACCGTATCGCGGGCATCCCCGAACACCGTCGAACCGGGTGAAGCGATTCGCGCTCGCAGGAGCCTTGCGCCGCTCACCGCGAGAGTCCCGTCATCGCTTATGCCACCATGATACGCGCCGTCAAAAAGTTTCTCGGGTTCGCCAAACTTGCCGCCCTTGAAAGACACCTGCCAGGTAGATGACGCCCGGAAGGTTGCTCCGTCCTTGTTGTTGCCCGCATCGCTCACGTAGACAATCACCGTATCGCCATTCCCGAGTACGCGCCAGCGCGGTATGGCCGCAGATTCAACACGAAGTTGCACAGGGCCCAGGCCAGAGCCGCCAAGAGAACGCACATACACAGAAGACTTCCCGGAAACGCCCTCAAGCCCCGTGCAATATGCGACAACCCTTCCATCGGGAGATATGTCCGGATGGTACGCGCCGTAGGTATCCTGCAATTCGACAACGGACTGGCCTCCCGTAGAATAGTCCACATATGAAAGGGAACCCGTAACGTCGTTGCGGAAAACAAGCTTGCTCCGGTATGTTCCCGTAAGTGCCCTGATTCTCGTGGAATTCGCCAGCGGAACAACTCGGCTTTCGGCTGCATAGCCATCGCGTCCGATCCAGGCGGGTTCGGGAATTGCTCCGAACGCCAGGCGGAACCCAACATAATCGGCACGGGTAGAAGACGTCACCGTATAGACATCGCCACGGGTGTATAGCGCAATCGAGGACGCAGCATTGCGGTAGCTGCCTCCCTTAACGACGCGCTGTCCAAGCGTTCCCCCGTCCGATGCGCCAACGAGGTTCCTGTACCTCGCCGAATTGTAGTTGCCAAGCCAGTCATTCACCCACTCCATCGCGTTCCCAGCCATGTCACAAAAACCGTCTATTGCAACCTTCCCGCATACGGCATGCAGGCTATAACCCGAATTTTCGGCAGTCCAGCCATCCTCGGCATTCCAGCCCTGGCGCGCGGCAAGCACCCATTCGGCTTCGGTCGGGAGTCTATATGCATCTATTTCCGTGTGGAACGCAAAGCCCTCCAGATTCGTGCAATGATTCCCCGCATCAAAGCTGGCCGAGGCGTAAGTATAGGCGGTATCGAGACCTTCGGCCTTGCTGCGGGCGTTAGCAAAAAGTACCGCATCGTAGAAAGTAATGTCGGTCGCAGGAATGTCACCGTTTTCGCAGGCCAGTTCGAGACCTGCCGCTCCTTTCATCAGCGCGTTAAATTCACCACAAGTCACTTCATGACGACCCATCGAATAGTCATAAGAGAATTCTGCAATGGAAACAGGACGGTCGATCGGGCGGGAACTTTCATCCGAGCCCAAAATTACCGATGCGCCAGCAGCCCTTACACGGAGCATGCCTTCGAGAGTATCAGAGGCTATTTCGACCAATGCGGAATCTGCCGGGTCGGAGGGCATTTCCGAATTCGAACACGCACCCATGATGCAACACAGGAAAGCGCTCGCCAGGGCAAACGCACTCCGTACACCAAAAATGGCCTCAATGTTAGACACGGGTCGCATATCCCTAAAATAGATTTTTTAAAGGCGTGAGCCCACTAGAACTTGTCGGGAAGGCGGCTCTTCGCTATTTTCTGGTTCTCGGAGATTCCCGGATACTCGGGGAAAAGGTCTCCAGCCAGCCGGTACCAGCGCAGCGCGCGGGTCGGTTCCGTTTCTAGATACAAATTTCCCATGTCGAATGCGGCCAGGCCCGTAAACTGCGCAGGCGTAAGCGGCTTGAATTCAAGGCCGGTCCATCGACCCGCCTTGTACTTCTCGCGGTATTCCTCATCCGTGTAGGTATAGCCACGCCGGTTGGGTTCCAGGTTCACCGTTTTTGACGCAGATTCCGCCTGCGCGCGGCCGTCATCCTTGCCGTAGCGCAAATAAACGTGCCCCGGCAGGAGAATTACCTCAAGCGGAATTCCACGGGCTTCGGCGACCATCATCGCAAGCCACGAAAGCCCCATGCAGCCGGAGCGTCGCGTTTCAAGTACCCGCAGCGGGAGTACCGCATCGTGGGCGATGGACGCCTCGCCCGCCCCCGCAAACTCAATGTTCCAAAATTCCCACAGGAGCGCCTTCAGCGATGCAAGCGTATCGCCTGTTACAGACAAACTACTGTCATAGAAGGCAAGACCCTCGTGCCAGTCGCGAACACTGTCAATACACGCGGGTGCACGGTTCTCGAACGTGCACGCCATCTCGGTATACCGCACGTTTTCAGGGCGGCCCGTCCACAGCACAAGCGTGAGCGAAACCGCCAGCAGCACGACTAGCAGAGGCCAGAAAAATCGGGAGAATATCGACGAGAGGCGTGCAAGCATCTTACCTTAGCGCGTCCCATTCCATCGGGGACTGCCAGAAATCGCGCGCGGTCATCATGTAGACGACAAGCCTCTTGCTCTGCATATCCTTCTTCATCTTCATCATGCGGTGGTAAACGCCCGGGCCTCCGCCCCAGCTGGTAAGCACCTGCACGTCGAGCCCCGTCGCATAGGCCAGCAGGGAACCCGGCCCGCCGCTCTTCTGGTCCACGGACTCGAACACGCCCGTAAAGGAATCCCCCATCAGGAGAATCGGCGCATTCTTGCCGCCCTTGTAGGGTTCGGCGCCCTTGAAAATCTTCATTGCAGGCAATGTATCTGCAGGGTACTTCGCCTTCTCCGCATCGGGCAGGTGCGCC
This sequence comes from Fibrobacter sp. UWR3, assembly GCF_900143055.1. Lineage (NCBI taxonomy): Bacteria > Pseudomonadati > Fibrobacterota > Fibrobacteria > Fibrobacterales > Fibrobacteraceae > Fibrobacter > Fibrobacter sp. UWR3. Next base: position 203,791 of record NZ_FRCW01000006.1, read on the forward strand.
ACCAGGTCGCCTTCGCGCAAGGTCGTCGTCTCCTGCATGTTGAGCGAACCCGGCTTCGCTCCGGCATCGCCGTACCAGCTGTACTGCGTCACACGGGCGGCAAGCTGTTCCATGGCGGCAAGCATACCGGGGAGCGACCAGTGCGTATCGTAGCGCTGATAGCTAAAGTGCGGGGGCTCGTCGCCCGCCTTGGCCGCCATGAGCGCCGGGTAAATGTCAAGCACGTCAAGCCCGGCGGCAAGCATCTCGCGGGTAAATTCGCGGCCCGCGGGGTTCACGCAGAGGTCAGCAGGCGTCCCCGCCACAAGGCGCTCGGCGTAAATTTCTTCCTTCACGGGAACGGGAACCACGAGCAGTTGCACCCCGATGGAATCCAGGTAGTGTTTAAGTTCCAGCAGGCGCGGGAGCGGGTTGTGCAGGCTATCTTGCCCGGTTATCTTGTCTGCAAGCAGGTAGTTTGCATTGCGGCGGAACCAGAGGAAGGTCTCTGCGGGCGATGCTCCCGCAGTCGCCCAGGCGTTCTGTTCCTTCGGGAGTTTCGCAAGCGTATTCTCGAGCGCCGAGCGGAACTTCGCGGTTTCCGCGTTCGCGGGGCAAGAGCCTTCCAGCGAGGAGAGCGTCTGCAGGCGCGCATCCGAGGTCGTGTCAAGCATGCGGTTCACCGGCACCACCTCGCCCGCGGCGGCAAGCGAATCGGCCACCTGCTGGGCACGCAGAGCCTCGTCCGTAAGGCGGAAGGCAGGCACGTCAAAGGCAATCCACATGGGTTTCCCCATCGGGTTCCCGCGCATTACGGCAAAGGGCCTGCAGTCGGCCTTTGCCTCCCACGGGGCGCCCGCAGAATGCGGTTCCAAATCGGTATTGAGCGTCGGGTACCAGTACGAAGACAGCGTACGCGCCCAGTTCTGGGCATCTTCCGCATTCATCTCCGCCGTGAGGTAAAAGTTCAGCACCTCGGCAGTTTCGCCACGCGAAGCAAGCTTCAGTTTCCCGTAAAAAGCCGTACGTCCGGTCCACTGCGCAGGCATCACTTCGGCCCACCACTCGACAGAGCCATCGCTCATGGGCACGCCCCACAGGCGGGTCACCGTCTGGAAAGCCCTGAACACCTCGGGTTCATCCCACTTGACCGCCTCCACTGCGCCAATGACCTGCGCAAGGGAATCACTCCCCGTCTGCGTATAGAGCAACTTGGACAAGGGTTCCCACGCCACCGGCATACGCCCGTTCACGGCAGAAGGTTCATGTTCCTGTATCGAGTCAAGCATCGGGAACGGATAGTCCGTCAACTTTACGCCTGACATCTTGCCCTTATAGTTCTCAGGCTTTTCGTCCTTGCCCGCAAGGCGAATCGGGTTCGCAAAGTAGGCGGCAAAATCAAGGGCGGCCATCGTGGGCTTGCCGACAATACGCCATTGCCGGTCCTCGTCGACCACCCGCATCTCAAACATCGTCGAAGGTACAGTCGAATCTGCCGGCAAAGCCGTCACACCGGGTGCACCCGCACTCATTTCCGTCGATTCTGTCGCGGGTTTCGGGGTATCACCCGAAGCACAGGCAAGCAGGGCAAGCGAAAAAGATGCAAACACAACGCCCACTAAAGCGCCGTTCCTACGCAAAAAATTACGGGTCATAGGTTCTCCCGGTTACCTTATGTCTTGTTAGAATCTTCACCGTGGCCCGATTCCTTGGCCTTCAAGGATTCGATACGGCGTTCCAGAAGTTCCTGCACCTGCGGGAGGAGCGAGCCCTTCACGCGTTCAAGGTACAGGCACTGCAGCTGAATCATGCGATCACGGTGCCTACCCGCATGTTCCTGAATCCAGTTACTTACCGCCGCCTGGCGGTTTTCGAGTTGGCTTCGCAGCGTCTGCTGGATAAACGTTCTCTGGACTTCCATGTAGCGCTGCATGTTGAAAGGGAGGCGGTACGTGCGTATAAACTGCTTCAAAAGTTCCAGGAGCGAAAGCCCCTGCCCCTTGTGGGCATCGACAAACTTCTTCAAGTCATCCAGATGATCCTTGAAAAAAGGCACGATTGCCTTATCATCAATCTGGTAAAGCTCTAGTTCGTCCTGTTTCTTTGTCGCTTCGTCGACTGCCATACTTATAATTTACGTTTTCAGCGATTCCCGCGCTGTGATATTCTTTACAAAGAACCCAAAAACAGCCTTTTCTGTGTCCTTTAGCACATTTCCCTGTAAAAAAACACGCCCTTCCGTACCCGGGTTCAACCGGTCGGCGGCAGCGCCCCTGAAATCGAGCAGGCTATCCACCTCGCAGCGGCACATGCCCGAAGGGGTCATCAGTTCGAGCGTATCGTCCATGCAGAAGGGGTTCTTCACGTTCACGCGGCAGGAGTTTGTCGCGGGGTCGTAATCGAGCACCTGGGCAGCAACGCACCCGCCTTCGGCAGCCACATGGGTAGACTCGTAATTCTGCGGGAGCGGTCCACGCAAAAAGCCGGGCATGAACCCGCGGCCATCCACGAACTTTATCGCCCTGCGGGATTCCTGTGGCACAAGTTCCGGTGAAGCCTCGGCACCACCTTCCAGCGACCCGTGAACGGCATCGATTGCCATGCGGTAGGCGCGTACCACCTGCGAGAGGTAATAGACCGAGCGCGTACGTCCCTCTATCTTGAAGGAATCGAGCCCGCCCTTCACCAGCTCGGGGATAACATCCAGCGCACACAGGTCGCGACTGCTCATGAAGTAGGTTCCCCAGGTATCCTCGTCGAGCGCTACCGGAGGGAGTTCCGGGCGGTCCGTGCGTTGCAGGCTGAACTCTCCCTCGTGCTCGCGGTAATCCTCGACCTGCGGGCCGGAGTTGGCATACAGGCGGTAAGGCATGCGGCAACTGTTGTCGCAGGCACCCTGGTTCGCATCGCGGTGGGTCACCCAGTTGCTGAGCATGCAACGGCCCGACATGGCCATGCACACCGCCCCGTGAACGAACACTTCCAGTTCAAGGTCCGGCAACTTTTCCTTTATCTCTAAAATTTCAGACAAACGAAGTTCACGGCTCAATATGATGCGGCGCACCCCCAAGTCGTGCCAAAACTTTGCGGCCAGGTAGTTCGTGGTATTCGCCTGCACCGAGAGGTGTATTTCCACATCGGGGCGTTCCTTCCGGAGCCAGCCCACAAAACCGGGGTCAGCAACAATGAGGGCATCGGGCTTAAGTTCTATCGCCGCAAGCAGAGCCTTCTGGAACGATTCCACCTTCACGTTACGGGGAATCACGTTGCTCGTGAGGTAAAACTTCTTCCCGAGTTTACGCGCATACGCAATGCCTTCGGCGAGGTCGTCCAGGTTCTTGAACCCGTTCTCGCGGGCACGGAGAGAAAACGCGGGTTGCCCCGCATACACGGCATCCGCGCCGTATGCATAGGCATACTTCATACGGGTCAAGTCGCCCGCAGGCGCCAACAATTCAGGCTTTTTCATCCGCACTACCACTTGAATCCGGCACGCAGGTAAACCTTGCGGTCGTCAATGAAGGTGATTTCGCCCATGAAGCTCACGTATTGCCCCTCATAGCTTATCGCGGGCGTGAGCGAGTACTGCATCTTCGCACCATCGAGGAACTTCTTGTGAATCTTCATGTGGTTGTGGTGCGGGGTCGTATCGTTCACGGCACTTCCGTAATCCGTCCCCTTCCAGAACCAGGTATTGCGAACCGATGCAAATATATGCTTGTCGAGCCGTCCGTACACGGTCCAGTCGATGGTCTGGCTGTTGGGGCCACCCTGGTTTCCGAGCGGGTAACCGAGATGCGCCATCTGGGCGGTGTTCTTTATAAAGTGCGAGTAAACATAAGGTTCTACACGGGCGTATTCGGCAATCGTACCGGCCTCAATCCTGTGCCCCTTGAGATAGAAGTCATGGCCCGCCTGCAAACCGGCCATCCAAGCCCACTTCGCCTCGATGTTATCGTTTTTCACGAGGCTAATCGGGGATTCCATGTCGTCCAGGAAGAATTCCGTGTAAAGGCGCACGGTATTAAAGAGCCTGTAGTTAAAGTCCATCGCCAAGGCACCGTTGTTACTGCTCTCGGAATAGTTGCCTTTCTCCATAAAGAGCGGTACAGTCGGCACAAAGAGCCAGGGTTTCAGGTTATCGTAAAGAATCGTAAGTTCGCTGATGCCAAACGTGGCGTTCCCGACAGCAAGTTCATAGCGGTGACCGAATATATTGCGGGTTTCATCCTTGTTCTTGTCACTCATGCTGCCATAAATACGCAGGTCGCCGTAAAAACTGAATACATGGAGAGGTCCGAGCTGCAAATCCACAGAAAACATATTGTACGGGAGCGCGAACTGGTTCAACGTCAGGTTGTTGTAATAGCCCGGGCCCCAGTGCAGCACGTCGCGGGCAAGGTCCACGCGAATCCAGTCGTAATTGAACGCGAAGTGCGTACGGTAGCGAGCGTAACTCGTGTACTCCATGCCGGAATTGTTTTCTTCTTTCTGGAATTCTAGGAATTCGCGGTCCCACGATTTCGGGTACGAGGCAGAATGCCCTTCGTCATAGATGCGCGCATCGAGCACGAATTCTAGAGAATCCGCGTAGCCGCGCAGGTAGACACCTCCATCGATTCCCGGCCAGATGGTATCGCCGAGAGTTTCTCCCCCGCGGTAGTCAATACCGCCAACGACGCTTGTCGCAATCGCAATCGACGGGAGTTTCGTCTGGAGTTCGTTCTTTACGCGCACGCACGCCGTATCACCGTCGTGGCACGTCATATCGATTCCGTGCCCCGATATGGCGCCGCCCCGCATGTTGTCGTAATACAGGAGCGCCTTGCCTTCCGTTTCGGCAAAGTGCCGGATAAACGAGGTATCGCGCTGCGGGTAGGCAAAGAACTGCCTGCCCTCCCCGACGGTCTGCCGGTGGTATTCAAAAAGCATCGGCGCCATTTCGAGCGTGCGCAGGTTACGGGAGTGTTCCGTACCGATTACGGGCGAACCCGCAACCGCTTGCGTAGAAAGCAACGTCGTGGCTACAAGAGCCGTAAAGGCGTATGTGCGTGATTTTACAAGAATCATAACCGCAATTTAGTTTTTTTAAACTGTACGCAGAATGTTGTCAAAAACGCAACAGGTATTTTTTGACCCGATTCGTTCCGAACGGAACAAAAGCCCCCGATAACTTTTTCGTATTTCAAAAAATATTGCAAAAATTACCCCAAATTTGAATTGCAACAAGGTAACTTTTTAAGAAGACAAGCCCATCCCGGGTTGTTTGGAAAAAGGGATGTTTAACATGAAAACAAATATTAAAAAAGGACTCACAATTTCTAGTCTGATTGCGTTCGGGCTCCTCGCAGGCTGCTCCGACGACAGTTCCAGCGTTCAGTCTCCCGCAACGGGCGATTCCGGAACAGATTCGGCAGAAGCTACTGCAAATATCTGCAACGCAGACGGATACACCGGCTTCTACGCCGCCGACGGCGCGACCATCATGTGCCTCGACGCAAACGGCAGTCTCGCCTTCTGGATTAACCCGGACGGCACTATCGGTACTCCCGTAGAGGAAGCGCCAACAAGTTCCGCCGAAGCAGATATTCCGCAAGATCCGGGTACGACACCGTTGCCTCCCGAAGATGCACCCGTCATTCCGTCTTCCGCATCTACCACATGCGATGCAGGCACGGCCACCTTCCTTTATAAACTCGCGAATGTTTCTTACTACCGCGACACCGATGGAGCAACGTTCTTCTTCGACAGCGATTGCAACAAGCAATTCCTGACAGAAATCGTCGTGTCGTCTTCGTCCGAAACTCCGGCAGAGAAGGCCAGTTCCAGCAGTACCACAGGCGACAACCCGTACAAGCCCACGTCTTCGGCAGGCACCGAAACGAGCAGTGCAAGCGTTGTCCCGGTTGTCGAGCCCTCCAACGGGAACACACCCGTGATTACCTACGCCGCTAGCGGTGCAAGCGTAGCAAACAACAACAATTGCGTCGAGGTGAACGGCGGCGAGGTCGTAATTACCTGCGCGGGCGACTACGACTTCAGCGGTTCCTACACGGGTAACGACGCTCAAATCCGCGTATACTCCCCCAAGAGCGACAGCGGCGTATACCTGAACCTGCGCGGGCTCACGCTGACGAACAATGCCGATGCCGTCATCTACGTGCAGATGGCAAGCAAGGCGTTCGTCGTCGCGAAGGCCGGCACCGAGAACACGCTCTCCGACGCAAGCACCCGCACCAAGGCATTCACCTACGTGAACGCGAACGGCGAAACGAAGGTGGATACGACCGGCGCCTGCATCTACGCGAAGGACGACCTTACCATCAAGGGCGAAGGTTCGCTGACCGTGAAGGGCAACTACAACAACGGCATCCACACGAGCAACGACCTGCGCTTCCGCGGCGAAACCACCGTAAACGTGACCGCGAAGAACAACGGCCTGAAGGGCAAGGGACTTGTTGACATCGAAAAAGGCACCATTACCGTCAAGGCGACTAGTGGCGACGGCATCAAGAGTGACGAATACGCAGTGAACGGCAACGACACGGTTATTGTCCAGGGCAAGGGCATCGTAAGCATCACCGGAGGCACGATTGACATCACCGCAGGCGATGACGGCATCCAGGCATTCAACAACATCATCTTTGATGCCGGGACCGTGAAGGTCAACGCCTCCAACGACGGCATTCATAGCGAGCAGAACGTGCAAATGAACGGAGGAATCATCTCGGTCTCCGCAGGCGACGACGGCATCCATGCAGATTCCGCACTGCACCTCGCAGGTTCTACCGTGAACGTCGAGAAAGCCGTGGAAGGCATGGAAGCCTTCTACATCTTTGCAGAAGGCGGCATCACCGCGACATACGGCACTGACGACGGCTGGAATGCGGCAGGCGGTTCTGCCGACCCGGGCACCTCCAGCGGTTCCCAGTGGGGCGGCTTCGGCGGTGGCGGCATGCAGAGCAGCAGCAAGGGCTACATCGTCATCACCGGCGGCTACCACTACATAAGCGCCTCGGGCAACGACATCGACGTGCTCGACGCGAACGGCACGGCAAAGCAGAGCGGTGGTGTAGTCATCGTAGAAATACCTGCAAGCAGCGGCGGCATGGGTGGCGGCAGCAGGCCCGGCCAGAGCGGCAGCTCCGGATCTTGTTCCACCAATATGGCAGGCGGCCTCATCGATACCGACAACGGGTTCACCATTACGGGCGGTGTGTTCCTCGGGTTCGGTAGCCAGACCGAAGAATACCCGAACTGCACAGCCACATCGTACACCGCAGGTACGGCCTACGGTAGCGCAAGCGCGGCATTCGCCCCGAAGGGTTCGGGCAGCATGATCCTCTATGGCGGTTCCGTGACCTCCGTAGCGCAAGTAAATACCAGCGGCATGCAGACGGTCGAATTCCCCAACGGGCTCAAGTACTACTACAAGTAGCGAAAGTGATTTAAATCACACCCGCAAAACTGGCGAAGCTTTTTTTGAGTAAAAGCCTTCGCTAGCCACCCCAAAATTACTATACTTGTAATACTCCAAACCAACCCCAAGGCCAGGCAATGCTCTGCACTGCCTGGCTCCTTTTTTAGGCTCAAATCAGGCCAAAAGCCTATATATTCATGTCATTTTGGTGACCATTCGTCCACACCCCATCAAAAAAAGGTAATTTAATAGTGTATGGTACCCCAGAACGAGGTCTCAATGTATTCTTATCGCATTTTTTTGAGCTTTTTGTGCTGTCTCGCACTTTCTGCGTACGCCCAGGTGGAATTCCCGATGGGTTCAGACGTTGTCAATGTGAAGGAAGAACCGTATAACGCGAAGGGCGACGGCAAGACCGACGATACCGAGGCCATCCAGAAGGCTTTGAGCGACCATCCCGACGGCGACTTCATCATTTACCTGCCCCATGGCATCTACAAGATTTCATCCGCACTTACCTGGCCCACCGCCGACAAGCCCGAAAAGGACTACCGCCGCACTATCCTCCAGGGCGAAAGCATGGGCGGCACCATCATCTCGCTCCAGGACGACGTTCCCGGATTCGAGAACCCCGACTTTCCGCAGGCAGTCATCTACACGGGCGACGGCCCCAACGCACGCCAGCGCAACTCCATCCGCGACCTTACCCTCCGTACAGGAAAAAAGAACCCGGGCGCCATCGGTATCCGCTTCAACGCCTCGGTGCAGGGCACCATCAACAACGTGAAAGTCGCATCGGGCGACAGCGCAGGCGTTATCGGCATAGACCTCGGTTTTACCGAAAATATCGGTCCCCTGCTCCTCAAGAACGTAGAAGTGGACGGGTTTGACGTGGGTGTCTATACCGCGGGCAAATCGAACAGCATGACGTTTGAGCACGTGACGCTCGGTGGCCAGAAAAAATTCGGTCTCGACAATGACAACCAGATGCTTGCCATCCGCGGACTGCGTTTCAAGGGTTCGACCACGGCGGTCTACAGCCACGGGCCCGACGCCTCCATGGTATTCGTGGACGGCACCCTCGAATACGACCCCGGCAAGAAAGCGGCAAAAGGAGTTACCGCCATCGTGAACGAAGGCGAACTCTTTGCACGCGCGGTCGTCGTAAGCAAGTTCAAATCCAAGATCAAAAGTACCAAGAAGGCCTACAACGAATCCTTCAGCAACACTGAGATTGTCGAGTTTTCCACGCAAGAAAACCACCAGCTCTGCCACAGCCCCAAGCAGGCCATGAAACTCGCCGTCACCGAGACACCCAACAAGGCAGAACAGAAGTCCATGTACTGGACATCCATCACCGGCGAATACGGCGGCAAGGCAAGCGACGGTTCCGACGATTCCAAGGCAATCCAGGACGCCATTGACGACGGTGCCGAAACGATATTCTTCCCGCCGGGAGGCCGCTGGACCATCAACCGCGACATCTACCTGCGCAACCGCATCCACAGGCTTATCGGTACCGAAGGCAAAATCGACGGCAAGGGAAAGTTCATCATCGAAGACGGCGCATTCGTCGATATCACCATCGAGAGGTTCTCCACGTTCGCAAGCGGCATTACCAACCGCTCCAAGCGTACCGTGGTGCTCAAGAATATGTACGTGAAATCCTACGAATCCGACGACTTCGCCACAGGCGACATCTTCCTGGAAGACGTTTCCGTCGGCACGATTCGCACGAATTTCCAGCGTCTGTGGGGCCGACAGGTCACCATGGTCGGTGACACGAAGGGCCCGAAGATTTCGAACAACGGCGGAAGCATCTGGATTCTGGGCCTTACCGCCCGGGACGGCAACACGGTCCTCCACAACTTCAACAAGGGCTTTGCAGAACTCCTGGGCGTCAACGTCATCGCAAGCGACAAGGCGAAGAACAGCCCGATGTTCATCAACGACAACTCGAGCATGTCCATTGCAGGCCTCAAGGAAACGCTTACCCGCGGGAACCCCTACTCGAAAATCGTAGAGGAATCCCGCCAGGGCTCTAAGGTCTACGCGCTCAAGAACACAGACCTGCCCCACAACGAGACGGGCGGCGTGATGATGGCGCTCTACACGGGATATGCTCCCAAGCAGGGCCAGAATGAGCCGCCTAAACCTTCGATGGACAAGGAGCACATCCTGGTGCAGCCGGGCAAGCTCCACCTGCAAGGAAACGTGGAAGACGACGGTCGCGGCGACGGCCTGTGCCGCGTGCCCGTGGCATGGCGCAAGGGCGCGGGCCCCGGAAAGGTATCCTTCTCGGACTCCACCGAGTACGAGACCGACGTGACGTTCACCGCCAGCGGGCGATACAACTTGCTGTTCAACGCCAATGACGGCTACCAGGACAGGACAGATACAGGCAAGGTCTACGTGTTCGACAAGCGATACACGACGCTAGACCATTCCGGCGACAATATCCCGAGCGGGCGCGGCGCCGATGCATGGATTTCGCAGTTCGACAACTACACGCCGCACAGCACCGACGAACACCTGCGCGTGGCGAACGACCAGAACGATGCCGGAAAAATTTACCTCAAGTACGACCTGTCCGCGCTCCCGGGCCCGCTGTTCGATGCGGCCCTCAAGCTGGAATTCGACGCAGATTCCATCAAGAAGCCCGTACAACTGAACATCTTCGGCCTCAAGGAAACGAGCAAGGAGATGAATTTCGGCGAAGACAAGCTGGGTGTCGACTGGAAGAGCGACGAACTCACCTGGGAAAACGCGCCCGCGAACCTCCAGCAGGCGGGCGGGCAGTTCAACATCCGCAAGAACTCCGGTGGCGGCATCGACACCAAGTACGCGGACTTTATCGGCATTATTACGATTAACCCGAAGGCACCCCTCGGCGCGTTCCTGCGTACGCCCGCCCTTACGGAATTCTTCAAGAGGAAGCACGCATCGGGACTCTACACGCTTATCCTTACCGCCGTGGAACCCGGAGAAACGTTCATCAAGTCGAGGAACGCGGGCAAGAACATGGCTCCCGCGCTCTACGTGGGCTACTACGACAATTCCCGCTCCGTAGGTGGCGAGGCGATGGATGGCGGTTACACCCTCACGAAGGTGAACATCGACATCGTGAACCTAGAATGCAACTTTGACCTCACCGTGGGCTACCCGCAGTTCGTGCAGATTGAAATCCTGAACGAATCGGGCAAGCGCATGCTCACCGTAGCCGCACGTGAACTCGCCGGCGAAAAGAAGACCAACTTCAAGTTCAAGGCGAAGGCCTTCCCCACCGGCAAGTACACCCTCAAGATTATCGGAGAAGCCTTCACCGCCGAACAGAAGTTCTTTATCCTCAACTAGGACCGCGCCACTATGACTATGAAAACGACAATCCTCGCTCTCGTACCGCTTGCGCTCCTTTTCGCCTGCAGCGAATCCACGCACACGAACTCGTCGTCCATTACCGACGATAACGGCAGCTACGCCGAGGACTCATTCAATTCAAGCTCATCCATCAGCGAACGACTCGACATCGAATACCTCGACACGATTGCTGCCGGCGATACGCTCAACTTCTACATGGAAATGGCCGACTGGGATACAGTCAAGGTCAAGAGGGATACGACCAAGGAAGATTCCAAGGATTCCTCCTACGTAAAGAAGGTCTGCCACGACGACGTCGTGTGTGTTGATAGCGCGAATTCCACCGTATCGCTGTTCCTCGGGAACTTCCCGAAGGGAACCCGCGTAAGCGTACTCGCCGCAACGAGCGGCATGGAAGGCGATACAATCCGTGTGAGAAGCGAGAAGGGCGAAAAGGCCAAGACGCTTCACCCCGTCTGGAACGAAAGCAAGAAGGATTCCCTGTACAGTGACTACATGTTGCCGGGCTCGGGCGCCGACATGCTCCAGAACCAGTTCGTACTGTTCAGCGACGACTTCTATTACCTCGACCTGAAGGCAAAGTTCGACACGACGGCGCACCTGCGCGTCAAGGTGGACGTGGATACCGCCTACTACAACTACACGGGCGATTCCTCGCAAGTGGATATCGACCTGCGCGATACCGTCCGCGGGATTTTCGTTATCGGCAGCGCCCCGAAGAACATCGAGATTGCGTTCAACGTCGAGACCGGCTTTAGCGTGAACCTCTCGGTGCAGGGAGAAGGCATCAACAAGTACGAACTCACCGACAAGGACGGCAAGACATACTCCCCCGCCGCCGACTCGCTCGATACGCTGCTCGTGACCAACGATTCCTCGCAGTGGACGCTCAAGCTTACGCCGAGCAACGTGGTGAGTTTCCTCTCCGGCCCGTTTGCCACGTTCGAGGCGGCCACCCGCTTCCGCAGGCTGAACCAGGGCGAATACCTCGCGAAACCCGACTCCATCGTTTACCCCGGCGATACGCTCACGATTGTACGCCCCGCGAACGACTCCACCAAGTACTACCTGCGCCAGGACCACTACGTGTGGCTCGCCGACCTCAAGAAGGGCGACTCGCTCATCGTTTACCACGAAATGGAAGGCTACTGCAAGTACGGCGAATGCAAGGGCACGCCGAGAGCGTACTACGCCCTGCTCAACGCCGATGGGGATTCTGTCGGCACCATAAACAGCCTCGAGCACAGTTTCAAGGCAAAGAGTGACGGCCCCGTGTACCTGCGCTACCTGCAGCTCAATTCCAAGGCGCTCACGGACTCGAACCTCACCCTGAGGACGTTCATCCAGAGGCCGGGCTCGCTCGATTCCCTCAAGTTCTACAACGAGGAGAAAGAGAACACCTACACCTCCATGCGCGTCAAGGCGGGCGACACCGTGAAACTCGCCGACTTCGCGTTCCAGACCGTCCCCTACAAGACGAGCTACAACGTCAAGTGGTACGTGCCCTGCGAGGACCTCACTACCCTCGGGACGGCCTCCTACATCATCCAGCAGGAAAACTGCAAGAGCGAACAGGAGATTTCCTCGTTCTACCTGATAGCGCAGCCAGATGCGGCCGACAAGGACGCCCGACTCATCGCCCAGAGCATGGCAGACCCCCTCATGAGGGACACCCTGACCGTAAACGTCCGCTAAAAAGGCGAATTTTGGGTAAATTTTGGGCAATTTCGGGGCAAAAACGCGCCCGAATCGCCCCAAAACCTTGCATCCGACAACAGATTTGCTATATTTGCCCTCACTTGCAAGTCGCGCCAAGCTCTGCCAATTTGCAAGTTTAACCAAAGAGCTTCCTCAAAGAGGTATAATATGTCCTCCTTCCGTGGACCCAAAGGCAAGGTCGCCCGTTCCCTGGGCATTGCCGTTTCTCAGAAGACTCAGAAGGCGCTCGACCGCCGCAACTTCGCTCCCGGCCAGCATGGCCAGAACCGCAAGAAGTCCGCTTCTGTGTACAAGCAGCAGTTGGTCGAAAAGCAGCGTCTCCGTTTCACCTACAACATCTCCGAAGCTCAGCTCGCCAAGGCATACAAGGAAGCTAACCGTCGTGAAGGTTCTGCTGGTGACAACCTGATGATTCTTCTCGAAACCCGTCTTGACGCTCTCGTCTACCGCATGGGTTTTGCTCGCACGATTTTTGCCGCCCGCCAGTACGTGACCCACGGTCACTTCACTGTGAACGGCGTCCGCAGCTTCTCTCCGGCCCGCCTCATCAAGGCCGGCGACGTGATTGCTATCCGCGAGCAGTCTAAGGAACACGTCCAGATCAAGGAAGCCGCTGCTAACGCTCCGGCCGCTCCGGAATATCTGGAAGTCGACACGAACAAGATCGAAGGCAAGCTCGTGAAGCTCCCGCTCCGCGAACAGATCCCGGTCAAGCTCGAAGAACAGCTCGTCGTGGAATACTACTCCAGGTAGTAGCAATCTCAGACGCAAGTTTGAAAAGCACACCGCATCTGCGGTGTGTTTTTTTGTTGCTCACGACGGCTCCAGAACCGAGCCCTAGATTATGGATAAAACAAAAAAGATGCCTCGCTAATCGCGAAGCATCTTTTTCTGCGGGTGCCAGGACTCGAACCTGGAGCGGGGTTACAACCGCTCGTTCGTCGTTCCTGATGCAGAACCTCCGGTTACTCACTCGCTCTCGCATTCACGCCCGGCTTCCGCCCGGGCGCGACCTGCTCGCAAAGGCTCCCGCTTCTCGTCCCGTCGCAGGTATAATCAAAAGACCCCTCTCTTACCGAGAGGGGCCTTTTCTGCGGGTGCCAGGACTCGAACCTGGAGCGGGGTTACGACCGCTCGTTCGTCGTTCCTAGTGCAGAACCTCCGGTTACTCACTCGCTCTCGCAACTACGCCTGGTTAATACCAGGCGTTTATTGCTCACGACGGCTCCAGAACCGAGCCCTAGATTATGGATAAAACAAAAAAGATGCCTCGCTAATCGCGAAGCATCTTTTTCTGCGGGTGCCAGGACTCGAACCTGGAGCCTTTTGGTTCGTAGCCAAACGCTCTATCCAGTTGGGCTACATCCGCTTGAGTGACCCCAAATATAGCATTATCGGTTGAATTGTCAAGGGATTTTTCTAAATTTGTTTCATAATTTCTTCTTTTTTTGAAACTACGATGGAAAAAGTCAAGCCCATACTCAAGTTCTGCCTTTCTTACCTCAAGAAACTGTTCACGAACAAGAAATTCGTCATTGCCCTTGCAATCCTATGCCTCCCGGTGATTGCCGGGTTCGTCACTGTCATCGTAGTCTACAACCACTACCTGCCGGAACTCCCGTCCCTCTCGCAGCTCGAACAGATCAACCCGAAACTCGTGACAAACATCTACGACATGAACGGGAAGATTGCACACAAGTACTTCGTGGAACGCCGCGAATGGGTCAGTTTCGACTCCATCCCCGAAAACGCGATTCACGCCGTCATGGCGACCGAGGACCGCGCCTTCTACAACCACTGGGGCATGAACGTCTGGGCCATCCCGTCGGCAATCATCGAGAGCGCCCTCAGCGGCAAGCAGCTCCGCGGCGCCTCCACCCTCACCCAGCAGTTGACCAAGCTCCTGTTCCTCACGCCGGAACGTTCCATCGCCCGTAAAATCAAGGAGGCGATGACCGCCATCCGCATCGAACAGACCTACACCAAGCAGGAAATCCTCGAGTTCTACATGAACGAGGTGTACCTGGGAGGCGGCAACTACGGTTTCCAGGCGGCAGGCAAATACTACTTCGGGCATGCGCTCGACAGTCTCTCCATTCCGGAATACGCAGTCCTCGCCGGTATGCTCAAGGCACCCGAATCGTACCGCCCCGACCGCCACCCCAAGGCATCGCTCGAGCGCCGCAACACCGTCCTTTACGCGATGTACGACGCGGGCTACATCAGCAAGGAAGACTACCACAAGTACGTAGCGACCCCCATCGTGCTCGCCGAAAAGGAACCCGAGAAGGGTTCGGGCCTCTACTACTACGAAGAAATCCGCAAGTACATGGAAAAGAAGTACGGGCAGAACTCGCTCTACGCCGACGGCGTCTCCATCTACAGCACCATCGATCCCGAAATCCAGGAAGTGGCCGACAGCGTAGCGAAGGCGCTCGTCGCCAAGTACCGCACCGAGTTCAAGAAGAAGGCCATCAAGAACCTGAAGCTCGCCGACAAGTACAGCATGGAACCGGACAGCGTGTTCGCCCACTTCGACAGCGTCTACACCCTGTTCAAGAAGGAATACCTGAGCAAGGACACCTCCTCGAACATCAAGAAGTGGCGCTACCCGCCCGAAGTCCGCTACCACGACGTGGAAATGGCGATGGTCATCATCGAGAACGAGACGGGCGCAATCCGCGCGATGGTCGGTGGCAGCGACTTCAACGAATCCCGCTTCAACCGCGCCGTGCAGTCGCTCCGCCAGCCGGGTTCGAGCTTCAAGCCCATCGTCTATTCCACCGCAATGGATAACGGCGCCAGCCCCTGCGACTCGGTGAACGACGCCCCCATCACCATGACCGACGAGACCGCGGCGACCGGCATGTGGCGCCCGCACAACTCCGAAAAGAACTTCGAGGGCATGATGACGCTCCGCAAGGCGCTCTACCGCTCGAAAAACATCCCCGCAGTCCTTACCGCATCGAAGTACGGCCTGAGCAACGTGGTGAACTACGCCCGCGCGTTCGGCATCCGCAAGGCACCGCTCGTCGCAGTCCCGAGCCTCGCCCTCGGTTCCGTGGGCGCGACGCTTCTCGAAATGACATCGGCCTACACGGTGTTCCCGAACCTCGGTACGCGAATCGAGCCCTACATGATCGAATCCATCGAAGACAAGAACGGCGAGATTATCGAGAAGAACTCGAAGGTCGAAAGCGTGGTGATGAAGCCCTCTTCCGCATACCTGATGGTGGATATCCTCAAGGACGTGAACATCCGCGGTACGGGCTACAAGATTTCGGCCAGCGGGTTCAACCACCCGAGCGGCGGCAAGACCGGAACCACAAACGACTACACCGACGCCTGGTACATCGGCTTTACCAAGCACTACACCATGGGCGTGTGGGTCGGCTTTGACCAGGCAGTTTCCATGGGCGTGGGCAAGACCGGCGGCAACTACGCGCTCCCCGCATGGCTTGCGGTGATGAGCAAGATTCACAAGGGACTCCCGCAAAAATCGTTCCCCGTACCCCCTGGCGTTATCGGCAAGGGCGTCTGCAACATTACAGGCAAACTAGCAGGCGAGTTCTGCTCCGAAAAGACTTACTGCCTCTACACCACGAACAACTACCCCGACGAAGTCTGCGATGGCGACCACTACAAGGTAAAAACCAAGTCCGCCGACGACGCGACGCTGTTCAGCAACAAGGGCGCCAGGGAAACATCGCCGACGACAACACAGAAAAAGACACGCAAGATGTTCTAGGCATATTTGCTGTTTTTTTGATGTAAAAAAACGTACCGTATCAGGCAGGGCTCACTCGACAAAGTGGGCCCTATTCCTTTATTTTAAAGGGATTTCGGCCATTTTGACCCTTAACAAAAAACTGTTTTTTTTCTATCTTTACGCGGAACTATGGAATGGCCGCACAACATAAAGTCACTGACCACGGACGAGCTCAAGGCTTGGCTCAGGGACGTGAACGAGAAGCAGTACCGTGCCGACCAGATCCAGAAATGGCTCTTCTGCCAGCAGGTCCGCAGCTTCGACGAGATGGTGAACGTGCCCCCAGCACTCCGCGACAAACTCGCCGGACAGTTCTCCATGCTCGCCCTCAAGGAAGACCAGCACCTGGTCTCTACTGACGGAACGGTCAAGTGGCTCTTCGAGACCCATGACGGCCACCACATCGAGACGGTCATGATTCCCGCGAACGGGCGCTTTTCCGTATGCGTTTCCACGCAGATCGGCTGCGCCCAGAACTGCGCCTTCTGCCGCACCGCAAAGATGGGCTTCACCAGGAACCTCGAGGCGGGCGAAATTCTCGAGGAAATCCTCCACGTGAACTGGTACCTGAAGGACAACGGCATCCTCGATGCAGACGGCAAGATAGCCCAGGTGACAAACATCATCTTTATGGGCATGGGCGAACCGCTCAACAACCTGGAACAGGTCCACCGCGTGTGTTGCACGCTGCATAACCAGAGCCTGTTCAACATGGGCGCCAAGCGCATGACCGTGAGCACCTCGGGCGTCGTTCCCAAGATCAAGGAACTCGTGGACAGGAACACGCCCTGCTGCCTCGCCGTAAGCCTCAACAGCACGAACAACGAGTACCGTTCGTCGGTAATGCCGGTCAACAAGGTATGGCCCATCGAAAAGTTGCTCGAGGCGGTTGACGAATACATCAGAAGAACCGATAATTATGTGACATTCGAATTCGTACTGATACAGGGAATCACCTGCACCCCGAAGGCCGCGAAGGAACTTATCCGCATCTGCGCGCCCCGCCGCGTGAAGGTGAACGCCATCGTGCTGAACGACGGGGACGACCCGACGCTGCACGCGCCGACACCCGAGGAGGTGGAGGATTTCCTTGCCGCAGTACGTGCTGCCGAAATTCAAATAACGATCCGCAACCCGCGGGGTCGGGACATCCTGGCCGCCTGCGGGCAACTTGCGTACAAAAAGGAAGGTAAATAATGTTAACGCAGAACCTCCCAGAATTCTGGGACAATCTCTATGCCAACGGCAAGGATTACTGGAATTTCAAGAAGGCGACTCCTGCCCTGCTCGAATTTTTTAAGCACCCCTCCTGCCCCGCCACCGGCTCCGTGCTGATTCCCGGCGCAGGTTTCGGCTACGATGCAGAAGCCTGGGCCAAGCGTGGCCACGACGTCCTCGCCGTCGATTTCGCCGCCACCGCGGTGGATGAACTCGACCACCTGAGCCGCGCCCACAAGAACCTGCGTTCGCTCGACCTCGACCTGTTCACGCTTTCGCCGAAGGATGCGAACCGTGGCGGCCAGCAGTTCGACATCGTGTACGACTACGGCACGTTCTCCGCAATCCATCCGGGCCGCCGCGACGAATTCTTCGAAGTGTGCTACCGCATGATGAAGGATGACGGCGTCCTTATCCTGTTTCTCTACCCGCTCATGAACGGCAAGACCCTGCAGGGCCCTCCGCACCCGACGAGCGAAGGCGAGCTCATGGCACGTCTCGGCGGCGTTTTCGACGTTGTCGAACGCATCAAGCCGGTAAACAGCCTCCCCGAACGCGAGGGCAAGGAAGAAATCTGGCTGCTCAAGAAGTGCCTGTAATCTAGAACGGCTCTACAAGCATACAGACGAGAGAAAATTTCTCTCGTCTTTTTTGTATACAAGCGCAACTAAACAGAGTGTATTCTCTTTCAAATTTTTCTATTTTTTCATCAAATTTTTTACGCGGCCAAGCCGCTTCAACGAAGACACAAGGATTGAATTATGACTAAAGATTTATGCCCCTGCGGATCTGGTAAAGAGTACGGCGAATGCTGCGAACCCATTATCAAGGGTACAGCTCTCGCCCAGAGCCCCGAAGCCCTGATGCGTTCCCGCTACACCGCATACGCCAAGCACGAAATCGCATGGCTGAAGGATTCCCTCGAGCCCACCCAGCGCGGCGACTTTGACGAACCTAGCGTAGAGGCCTGGAGCCGTGAATCCGAATGGCTCGGCATCGAAATCAAGCAGACCAAGACCGAAGAAGAAAAGAACATCGGCTGGGTCGAATTCAACGCCCGCTTCAAGCAGGGCAACGTGACCCGCAACCACCACGAACTCGGCGAGTTCCACAAGGTAGGTGGCGCATGGTTCTTCTACGACGGCCGTGCCGTGAAGCAGGAAACCGTGCACAAGGAAGGCCCGGATGTCGGCCGTAACGACCCGTGCCCGTGCGGATCTGGCAAGAAGTACAAGAAGTGCTGCGGCGCTGGTAAGTAAGGAATAAGAGATGTTCAAAGTTTTCGTAGATGGTGAAGCAGGGACCACAGGCCTGCAGATTTATGAGAGACTCGCAAAGCGTAACGACATCGAAGTGTTGCGCATTGCCCCCGAACTCCGCAAGGACATTAACGAGCGCAAGAGGCTCATCAACGAGTCCGACGTGACGTTCCTGTGCCTGCCCGATGCTGCGGCCGTCGAAAGTGCAGCCCTCTGCGAAAATCCGAACACCCGCGTGATTGACGCCTCCACAGCGCACCGCGTGAACCCCGCGTGGACCTACGGGATGCCGGAACTGAGCCCCGCACAGCGAGAAGCCATCGCGAAAGCCAAGCGCATCGCGAACCCCGGCTGCCACGCCTCGGGCTTTATCCTGGGCGTACACCCGCTGGTTGCCGCAGGAATCCTCCCGAAGAGCGCGAACCTCGCCGCCTACAGCATCACCGGTTATTCCGGCGGCGGCAAGAAGCTCATCGCCGAATACGAAGAAACCGCAGCCCTGTCGCATGCTGCCGGCGAATCGAAGGCCATCATGGCGCCCGCCCCGTACGCGCTCGCGCTCGCCCACAAGCACCTCCCCGAGATGAAGAAGTACTGCGAACTCGAAAACACGCCGTTCTTCAACCCGGTGCTCGGCCCCTACTACAAGGGCATGGCGGTCACGGTCGCCATTTTCGCGAACGAACTCACCAAGAAGGTCGGCCCCGAAGGCCTCACCGAAATCCTCGCCAAGCATTACGAAGGTTCCCGCTTTGTGAAGGTGATGCCCTATGAGGCAGCCCCCGTGCTGTTCAACGGCCGCCTTGACGCCACCGTCTGTAACGACACGAACAACGCCCGCATCCAGGTTTTCGGCAACGAGAACGTGATGCAGGTGACGACGATTATCGACAACCTGGGCAAGGGCGCCAGCGGCGCCGCCATCCAGAACATGAATATCGCCCTCGGGCTTGACGAAGGGATTAGCCTTTAATGTTCCTAGACGAAAAATCTATTGAAGTTCGCTCCGGCAAGGGCGGTGACGGCATCTGCAGTTTCCATCGCGAAAAGTTCGTGCCGCTCGGAGGCCCTGACGGCGGCGACGGCGGTCGCGGCGGTCACGTGATCCTGCAGGTGAACGAGCAGTACTCCACGCTCCTCGACATGGGCAACGCACGCGTGTACAAGGCGGAGAGCGGCCAGCCGGGTGGAGCGAAGCGCTGCACCGGGCGTAGCGCCGAAGACCTCATCGTCGATGTCCCGCGCGGCACAATCGTGAAGGATTCCGACGGACGCATCCTCGCAGACCTCACGCAACCGGGCCAGAAGTGGATTGCGGCACGCGGCGGCAAGGGCGGCATGGGCAACCAGCATTTTGCGACCCCGAAGGTGCAGGCGCCCCGCAAATGCACGCCCGGCGAAAAGGGCGAAAGGCGCGAACTCTTCCTGGAACTGAAACTCATGGCCGACGTGGGCCTGGTCGGGTTCCCGAACGCGGGCAAGTCGAGCCTCGTGAACAAAATTTCGAGCGGACGCCCGAAAGTCGGCGACTATCCGTTTACCACCCTCGAACCGGTGCTCGGCATCGTGCAGACGAACGGCCACAGTTTCGTGGTCGCCGACATTCCCGGCCTGCTGGAAGGCGCCAGCGAGGGCAAGGGCCTCGGTCACCAGTTCCTCAAGCACATCGAGCGCACGCACACGCTGCTGTTCGTGATTGACGGTTTTGCCGAGAACGCCTACGAGCAGTTCACCGTGCTCAAGAGCGAACTCAAGGCATTCCACCCGAAGCTCGCCGAAAAGCCGTTCGTGATTGCACTCAACAAGGACGACCTCGGAATCGAGAATGCCATCAAGGAATTCAAGAAGCACCGCCAGAAGGTCATCGTGACCTCTGCCATGACGGGCGACGGCTGCAAGGAACTCGTGCAGGCTCTCGACGAGGCTGTCCCGCACGTGCAGAAGAAGAAGGTCGGCTGGGAATCGAAGGCTCTCGAAAGCAGCAAGGCCAGCGGCAAGAAGAGCGGCTGGAGCAAGAAGGCTTAGCGCATGGCAAAAAAGGAACAACAGAGCACGCCGGTCATCATGAACCGCAAGGCGAACCATCTCTATTTCGTCGACGAGACGTTCGAGGTGGGTATCATGCTCATTGGCTCCGAGGTCAAGTCCATCCGCGACGGCAAGTGCACCATCGGTGAAGCCTGGGTGGATGTCGACGACAAGAAAGACGAAATCTGGCTCATTGGCGCCCGCATCGACGAATACCTTTTCGCGAACAGGTTCAATCACTTTCCCGCCCGCAAGCGCAAGCTGCTCGCCCACGCGCACGAAATACAGAAAATGCGCAAGGCGAAGGAACTGAAGGGTTGCACCATCGTCCCGCTGAAACTATACTTTAAGAACAGACGGGCAAAACTCGAAATTGGAATATGCAGAGGCAAGGATCAACGCGACAAGCGACAGGATATAATCAACCGCGAAGCGAAGCTGGAAATGGACCGCGCCGCAAAGGCACACCGCTAGTTTTCGCCCTGTTGCTGATGGTCGGCTGGGTACTGTCCTTCGCCGATGTCACCGCGGTCGATGCCGAATCCGTATCCCAAAAGATTGGCGCCTCGTTCCACTGGTTCCCCGTCCAGAAATCGTTCATTCTCGTTACCCCAAAAGATACCGCGAAATTTGCGGTCGGCATCCCCTACGCCTCGGTGAACGGCAGTACCATAGACCTCGCGGCAAGCCCGGTTCTCGAAGATGGCCACCTGTGGATTGCCGAAGAAGACGTGGGTAAGCTGTTCCCGCCCAAGAGCGAGGCTACTGCCGCGAAGGCTGAACCCGCAGCAAAGGCTGAACCCGCAGCAAAAACCGAACCCGCGAAGGCCAAGCCCGCAGCAGCGCCCGCAAAGGCAGACCAAAAAGCGGTTACCGCCACCAAGCCCAAGAACGAGACCGCGGGCACACGCGAAGTGAAAACCATCGTAATCGACCCGGGCCACGGCGGCAAGGACTCCGGAGCGCTCGGCAAGAACGCGCAAGAAAAGGACATCGTGCTCGCCGTCGGAAAACTCCTGAAGAAGGATCTCGAGAAGGCGGGATTCAACGTGAAGATGACTCGCGACAAGGACGTGTTCATCGAGCTCGGGCAACGCGCGAACCTCGCAAACCAGTGGGACGGCGACCTGTTCATAAGCCTGCACTGCAACGCCATCGACGCGACCCCCGAACGCAAGAAGCAAATCAAGGGCTACCACGTGTACGTACTGCGCGCCCCCGAAAGCGAAGAAGACAAGGCGATTGCCCGCCGCGAAAACAAGGTGGCCACGCTCTACGGCGAAAAGAACGCGAAAGAGGAACTCTCCCCCATCGAATGGTTCAAGCTGGAAGCGCGCCTCGAAAAATACAAGCAGAACAGCTACATGTTCACCGAGGAGATGCTCAAAGCTTTTGACGGCGGCAAAATCAAGCGCCAGGCCGGCGGTGTCGGCGGTGCAGGGTTCATGGTGCTCGTGGGCGCGCTGATGCCTGCAGTGCTGTTCGAAATCGGGTTCATCAGCAACCTCGAGGACGAGGCCTACATGATGAGCAAGGCCGGCCAGCAAGATATCGCCGAACGCATTTCGAAGGCCGTGAGCACCTACAAGGCAGCAGTCCACAGCTACCGCGAAACGCTCGGGCGATAAGCCTCCCCCAAAATAATCCGGCTTTGCTATTCCGTTATTTCGTCAAGTTGTTTTTCGGCCTATATGACATTTGGGTACCTAAATTTCTCGTAACCCTTTGATTTATAAGGCGTTGTAGCAAATTTTTCTTTTATGGGAAAAATTTGCTTTT